>JBBSHD010000040.1:0-11842 GCA_038253455.1 Terriglobales bacterium
GCGTCAAGGAAACAAAAGGTTCCTCGGCTGCGCTCGGAATGACAACTCATATAAAACGCGTACTTCTGTACCGAAGGACATAAACCCGGGGATCGTCAGAATGACAAACGATCAGTGATATTTCTTCCCCGGCGGGAATTCGTTGGTTCAAAAAAGAAACAAACGCTGGCCAAAAACAAATGGGAGCCGGTTTCGGCTCCCATTTGGGTTTTAGTTGAACTGGTTGTGTTAGAAGCTCAGTCTTACACCGAATTGGAAGTTACGCATCTGCGTTCCTTCTTCGATGTTGGTGATTCTGCCGGCATCTCCGCCCACACAATCGATACAGGTATTGCCCGGGATCGCCTGGATAGGGTGGTTGAAGATGTTAAAGGCTTCGGCACGGAACTGCGCTTTGATCCGCTCGGTGATGGTGAAGTTTTTCAGCAAGGACATATCCGAGCTGAAGAACCGGGGACCGGTGAAGGAGTTGCGGCTGCCGCCGAAGGTTCCAACCGCGGGGCGGCTGAATGCGCCGGAGGTGACGCCGTTCTTAGTCAGAGGAGCGACCGGAGTGAAATAGGTTCGATAAGCAGTGCCGTTGGCGGGGATAACGAGGCTGCCAACGCCCTGGCTAAAGCTGCCTACCCGGTTGGGACGGCAAGGACCGGTGTCACGGTCCTGGCCACACTCGCTGTAGCTGGCGGTGAAGGGCAACCCGCTGCTGATGTTGGTGATGGTGTTGATCTGCCAGCCGCCAAGGATGGTATCTGCGAAGCGGTTCATGTCTCCGAGGAACATCCGGCCGCGGCCGATGGGCAACTCGTAGAGAGCATCCAGCACAAAGACGTGACGGCGGTTGTAGTCATCAGGGCCGTAGCTGGTGTAGGGATTGATCGCGAAGTAGTCATCGTTGTAGTTCATGGCGCGCGACCAGGTGTAGTGGGCGGAGAACTGCAGTCCCTGTGACAGGCGGCGGGTAAGCTTGGCTTGCAGGGCGTTGTAGTTGTTACCGGCTGCATTGCCCAGATAGTTCAAATCGCCGGAGCAGCAAATGATTCCGCCATTGTTGAACTTGTTGAAGAAGGGCCGACGGGTGTTAAAGGGGACGTTGCACGCGCCGGCTGGAAGGGCACCAGGTGTACCGCAGTCTGCCACGCCGGGACGATAGCCAACCACGGAAGCCTGGTTGACGTTGAAGGATGGTCCGTTGCCGGAAAAGACATGGGTACCCTTGTTGCCGACGTAGGCAATTTCAGCCGTCATGGAGGAGGTCAGCTGGCGCTCGATGGCCAGGTTCCAGGCATCGAGGGTGGGCAGCCGGATCTTGGTGGGACGGATTTTCGGGTTGCTTCCATCAGAGAAAGGAATCAAGCCGTTGGCCGGAATCGCCGGGAAGACGAAGGCGGGGGCTCCTGCGGAAAGTGTGAACACCGAGGTGTTGGGGTTGGTGCTGGAAACGTTCTGGTCAACCAGGACGGGAAGGTTCTGGGTGACAGTGTGTCCGAAGTTGGAGCCAAACACGCCGAGGTCAAAGCTGCGTCCATAACCCATGCGAACCACGGTCTTGGGATCAAACTGGTAGGAGAGGCCGAGGCGGGGAGCAAAGTTGGTGAACGAGTTCTTGATGTTGCCGTTCAAGCCAATGTTGCCGAAGCCGGCGACGCGGATGTTTCCGGTGTTCAGATCGGCGAAACCGCCATTTCCCTTGGCGTTGACTGATTCAGGGAAATAGATCTCGTACCGGGTTCCATAGTTGACGGTCAGCTTGGGAGTAATGCGCCACAAGTCCTGCCCGTAGAAGAACCACCGCTTCTGGCGCTCCGCAGCGTTGAGGCTGCTGCTGACATAACGCTCCAGATGGGTGACGTTACCCAGCAGGAAGGTAGCCAGGCCTACGCCCCCGGCGCCGCCATTGGAGGTGTTGCCGCTGGCAAAGCTGAGCTGGCCGGTGCGGTTGGCGTCGCTGGGTACGCGCAGGTTGCGCGCGTAGCGAATGTCGCCTCCGAACTTGACGGAGTGGTCTCCAATGGTCTTGGTCCAGTTGTTGACGAACTGAATCTGCGATTCCTGTTCTATCAGCCCGCAGTTGCAGCGGGTGATGTTCAGGGCTTCGCCGAAGTTGGAGATGCCGTCCACGAAGAAGCCAGGCAAGCCCGATGTGGATACGTCACCGGTATTCAGCCCAGGGATACCGAGGGCGGTCGCGGGCGCGGTGCCAACGTCGAACTTATTGGCGGCCACGTGATATCGCAGGTAGCCAAAGCGGAAATCGGTAAGCAGGGTGGGGCTCAAGGCATAGTCAAAACCGCTGGCGATGCTCTGATCGCGGCTCTTGGAGCTGCCCGCCAGGCCGCCCTGGCCGAAGCCGGGACCGCCGAGCGCGCCGAAGATGCCTTTACCCGACAAGCGATAGTCGGCCAGGCTGTAGCGGCCAAAAAGGTGAAGGTTCTGGGTGGCGGCGTGATCGACGCGGACGTTGAATTCGTCATCGTCGTACGGGCCGGAGCCGGAGCCGGTAAGGTTGTTGGAGATGCCGCCGACCGCCGGAGCAGGCAGGGCGCGAAGCAGGGCCAGCGCCGGAGCCGACAGGCGGTTGACCGGGATCAGGTTACCCGCAAACGGAGTGCGTCCCGAACCATTGGGAAGGCCGGTGTTGGGGTCAAAGATCTGTCCCTGGCCGCCGTTCAGGTATTCGCTCAAATTGCAGTTGCCGGCGGGCGCCAGGCAGGTGGTGCGCACCAGGTTGGTGGGAACCGTGACCTGCTGGGTGGTGCCGGTGGTGCGGCGTGTGCCTTGGTAGTCCCCGAAGAAGAAGGTCTTATCTTTCATAATGGGACCGCCAATGGAGCCGCCGTACTGGGTCCACTTGCTGGGCGGAACGAAACGTCCGCTGATGGGGTCCTTGCGCGACTGGGTATAAGGATTGCGCGCTTGCAGGGCGTCGCTGCGGCGGAAGCCGAAAATGCTGCCGTGGAAGTTATTGCTGCCCGACTTGGTCTGCGAAGCGACCACGCCGGCGATGGCCTTGCCGAACTGGGCATCGTAGTTCTGGGTGGTGACCTTGGCTTCGGTAACCGACTCCAAGGTAGGGTTGATGACGATGATTCCCAGGATCGGATCCTGGTTATCGGTGCCGTCGAGCTCGAAAGCGGTGCCGCTGAAGTGCTGGCCATTGACGAAAATCTGCTGCCCGGCCTGCGGATCTTCAGTTGCGGCGTGGGACCAGCCCACCAGGCGCTGCGTGCCCGGAACCGAAAGTTCCAACTGGGTGAAATTGCGATTGAACAGCGGAAGCTCGGAGACTGCTTTCTCGTTGAACACCACGGCCACGTCGCTCTTGTCGGTCTTGAGCAGGTCGGGCTGGGCGGTGACATCCACGGTCTGCGAGATGGCGCCAACCTCAAGCTTCATATCGACCTTCGACGCTGCGTCAGCGTTCACGGTCACCGCGCTGTTTTCCGCGGACTTGAAGTTGGGGGCTTCCACCTTCACGTCGTAATCACCCGGGATCAGGTGATCCACCGTAAAGTTGCCGGCCTCGTTGCTGACCGTATCCACGGTGGTGGCTTGCTTTACTGATGTAACGGTAATTTTGGCGCCCGGAACCGCGGCCCCGCTGGTGTCAGAGACTGTGCCGAGAATCGACCCGTAAACCGCCTGTGCGGAACTTTGGGTCGGAGTCAGAACCAGCGCGAAACATATCAGCGCCAGTGCAAGTCCGGTAGCGATTGTTCTTTTCATGTTTTTCGTATCTCCTGAGGGACAGTGCAAAAGTATAGGTTGGCGTAATCCTTAGTGCAATTTAATGGCCATGATGACTTATTGAAAATAATAGGTTTATTTGTAAAGAAAAATGGTATCTACAATTTTCCGTATCTCGGGGGACTAGTACATATGTATTACTGTATTGATTGCACTCAAATTTCTTCTCGTATGCCTAAAATTTCCGGCGTAAATCCCCTGAACCTAACCAGGACTTGCCGTAGTTATTTCAGACGGGGATCAAGTTCCTGGGCCTTTTTGCGCTCGCGGGCCGCGGATTCCGGGTCGCCCAGGCTGGCCCTGGCCTTGCCCAGTTGCCAGTGGGCGTCAGGATAGGTGGGATCACTCTTTATAGCGCTTTCAAACTGGACCACCGCGGCCTTCAAGTCGCCGCTGGCCATCAGCTTCTTGCCAAAATTGGTGGAGAAGGTCGCCGCCTGCCTGCCATTCTGCGACTGGCTTACCTGGGCTGCGGCTTCGCTTTCCAGCTTGGCGCCTGGTTCGTCCCCCAGTTGGTGCAGAACCGAAGCCAAGGTCACGTGCGCCCCGGCGAAGTTGGGCTGCAGCTTTATGGCCTCGCGCAACGAGCTGGCAGCCTCGGGCAGCTTGGCCAACTGCTTTTGCACGGTGCCCAGGGTGTACCAGGCCTCGGCATAGGCCGGATTATCAGCAACCACCGCCTGCAATTCTTCGGCGGCGGCGGGGAAATCCCCCTTTTGCCAGAGGGTTACCCCCAGGGTATAGCGGGCGTCAGTCAGCTTGGGGTTCAATTCAAGGGCCTTGCGAAATTCGGCAATGGCCTGCGGCATTTCGTCCTTCAACTTGTGGGCCAGGCCCAGGTTGTAGTGCAGCTCGGGATCGGCCGGCGACAAGGCCAGCCCGGCTTCATATTCCTTGATCGCCGAATCAAAGTCGGCCTTCTGTAAATAAGCCGCGCCGAGGTTATTACGGTAAGAAGCTTCAGCCGGGCGCAATTTAATTGCGGTTTGCAATTCGGAGATGGCGGGCGCAACCTCCGCGGTCTGCAGCAGCGCGAGACCCAGATTGTTGTGCGCCTCGGGATCGCCGGGAGCCAGTGCGATGACCTTGCGGAACAGCGCAATCGCGCGTTCCGGCTCTCCGCCGCGCTGCACCATGATTCCCCACTGCGACTGTTCCGCCGGCGACTCGGGATTCAGTTTGGCCCCGGCTTCAATCGCGGCCAGGGCGCCCGGAATGTCTCCTTTTTTCATCAACGCCTTGCTGAGGTAATAATCCGCATGCGGGTCGCCGGCCGCCGCCGCTATTTTCAGCTCGGCAATCGCGGCGTCGGGATCCTGGTCGAGCACCAGCACGGCCAAGTGCAGATGCGGCGAAGCCAGTTGAGGATCGAGATTGGCGGCCTTCTTGAATTCCGCCGTAGCATCTCCCGGCTGGTTCTTCTGCGCCAGCAATGACCCCAAGTCGTCGTGGAGTTGCGCCGTCTCAGGGGAAAGTTCGATGGCCAGGTTCATCTCGGCGATCGCCTCATCGAGCTCGCCATGATGGCTCAGCGCGTGGGCGTAGGCGGAATGCCCCGCAGCGTCCGCGGGCGCGAGCGCAAAACCCTTGCGGAAAGCGGCAATCGATTCTACCCACTCTCCCCCCTGGCCCAGGGCCTCGCCGAGATTGATCCACGCCGGCTGCAGCGCGGGCTGCAGCGTGGTGGCGGCGCGCAATTCGGTAATAGCGGCCGCGGAATCGTTTTCCAGCATGTCCACAAAGCCCAGCAGGTTGTGGGCCGCCGCGCTATCGGGGTGCGCCTTCACCGCGCGTTCGAAAGCATGCCGCGCCGCCGGTAAATCATGCTTCCGCAAAGCCGCGGCCCCTTCCGCCATGGGATCGGCGGCGCGCGGAGGCGCAGCCGCGCTCAAAACCGGAACCAGAAGCAGCGCACATGTCCAAAGGGCCTTCATACTTCAAGTTTAGCTGCATTTAGAATGAAAGTGGCTAGGCGGTGAATTCGTCGCAGGCATTCATGCAAAGCTGCCGTGCCCGTCAAACATGAAATCTTTCTGGACATTAGTGCTGTTGCTGGGATATGCGTCCTCGAGTGGCGCGCCGGCTCCTGCTTCATCCGCCGCTTCTTTATCCGCGGCTCCGCGGGAGAAGCCGAAACCGGCCGCCGCGCGGGTGGCGGAATCCAACGGGCCCGCGTACTTCGTTGACGTTGCCGAGAAGGCCGGCTTGCGAACCATCAACGTCTCCGGCGGCGCCGATCGCAAGAAATTCATTATTGAAACCACCGGGTCGGGCATCGCCATCTTCGATTATGACAACGACGGCTGGCCCGATATTTTGGTGGTCAACGGAACCACCCTCGATGGCGAGGGCAAGCACACAGGTCCCGCCCCCAGCAACCATCTCTTTCACAATAACCACGACGGCACATTTACCGATGTGACCGACAAGGCGGGGCTGCGCTCCTCGGGCTGGGGACAGGGCGCATGCGCCGGCGATTACGACAACGACGGCTGGGACGACCTGTACGTCACCTATTACGGCCGCAACCGGCTTTACCACAACCTGGGCAACGGAACCTTCAAGGAAGTAGCGGTGGAAGCCGGGGTGAGCGCGCCATCGGGCGCAGAAGGCAAAGCCCACTGGGGCACGGGTTGCGCGTTAGTGGATTACGATCGCGACGGCCTGCTCGATATCGTGGTCGCCAACTACGTGGATTTTGATTTACACACCGCCCCCGCCCCGGGACAGGGATTGCACTGCCAGTGGAAGGGCGCGCCGGTGATGTGCGGTCCACGAGGCTTGAGGAGCGCTCCCAACACCCTTTATCACAACCTGGGCAAAGGCAAATTTGCCGACGTGACCGCGAAGGCGGGCATCGACAAAACCTCAGGACACTACTGCTTCAGCGTATCCGCTCTCGATTTCGATAACGATGGCTGGCCCGATATTTTTGTGGCCTGTGACAGCACTCCCAGCATTCTCTATCAGAACAACAAGGATGGAACGTTTACCGATGTCGCGGTCACGGCGGGAGCGGCGTTCAATGACGATGGCCGCGAGCAGGCGGGCATGGGCGCCACTTTGGGCGATTACGATGGCGACGGCAACCTCGACATCTTCAAGACCAATTTTTCCGACGATACTTCCACTCTCTACCGCAATCGCGCAGACGGCAGCTTCTCCGATTCCACGTTTGCCGCAGGCCTCGGTCTGCACACTCAGTACCTGGGCTGGGGAACCATGTTCCTCGACGTGGACAACGACGGCTGGCCCGACCTGCTGCTGGTGAATGGCCACGTCTATCCCGAGGTGGACCAGTACAAGCTGGGGGCCGAGTACGAGGAGCCGCGCATTCTTTATCACAATGAAGGCAACGGCAAGTTCAGGGACATCTCCGCCGGCTCCGGGCCGGGAATCACGCGGCGGTCGTCGGGACGCGGGCTGGCAGTAGGCGATCTCTGGAATGATGGAAGAATTTCCGCGGTGATCAGCAACATGGGCGCCGCTCCCAGCCTGCTGGTCAACCAGCGCCGCAATCAAAACCACTGGATCGGATTCAAGACCGTGGGCACGAAAAGCAATCGTGACGGCATTGGGGCGAGGATCACGATGAAGGCCGGCGGCCGCATCTTCGTGGACGAGGTGCGCAGCGGGTCAAGCTACGATTCCAGCAGTGATCTGCGAGTGCATTTTGGGTTGGGTGCGGTGGGCCGGGTGGATGAAGTGCAAGTTCGCTGGCCTTCGGGGTTGACCGAGCTCTTTTCCGCGGAGGTGGACCGCATTCAGGTATTGAGCGAGGGGACGGGGCGCGCGCTCCCTTCTCCAAAATAAATATAAAGGTACGGGGCTTACTTTCCGCCGAATTTCATCGTCTTAACGATCTCCCCGCCTTCTTTGACAAACAACAATTGATTGACATCAAAGTTCTTTAGCGTGTCGATATGGCCGCTGGGCCACTTGATCTCCAGAAGATCGACTTTCTCCGCCTGACCCAGTCCAAAATGCAGGCGCAGATCGTTCTGCGAGAAGTAGCTGCCCCCGCTGCGCACTTCATCGATTTGTTCCAGGGTTTCGACTTTGGCGCCGGGCTTTGCCCGGGAGCTGCTCACACAGCGCACCCTAGCGCCAATGCCGCTGCGGTTCGATTTGGTTCCTATGGTGCGGATTTTGATCCAGTTGTGGTGCAGGGTGCTGCTGCAGTGCAGGAGCTGGGGATAGGCGTTCACGGTGTTGACCACCACGTCGATGCTGCCGTCGTTATCGTAATCACCAAAGGCGCAGCCGCGCGCCGGGGATTCGGCTGTAATCCCGGGGCCCCCCAGCGCGGATACATCCTCGAACCGGCCATTGCGCAGGTTGCGATAGAGAAACTTGCGCTGCGCGTAGGCGGCCTCGGTCTTCAGTTGTTCCACCTCGGGATAGACGTGGCCGTTGCTGATCAGGATGTCGAGCCAGCCATCGTTATCCATATCGAAGAAGCCGCATCCCCAGCCCAGGTAGCGGGTATTCATGCCCAGGCCCGATTGAAAGGTGGTGTCTTCAAATGAATTGTTGCCGTCGTTGCGATACAGCGAGTGGGTGTCGCCGGCGAAGTTGGTCTTGAGAATATCGATGCGGCCGCGATGGTCGTAATCGCCGCCGGAGACTCCCATGCCCGCCTGCGGCTTGCCGTCGCTGCTGTAGGCCACGCCGGCCTGAATGCCGATGTCCTCGAACTTCCCGTTCTTGAGGTTGTGATAGAGGGCGCTGGCGGTGGAATCGTTGGCGGCATAAATGTCGGGCCAGCCGTCGTTATCGAAATCCGCCACCAGCACTCCCAGGCCATAAGTGCCGTTGGCCCGGGTGATGCCGCTGGCTTCGGAAACGTCGGTGAAAGTGCCGTTGCCGTTGTTGTGATAGAGAATATTTTTTCCCCCTACCAGGCCGGGTGGGCCGCAGGCGACCATCACTCCTTTGTAGAGGCAGGGGCCGGATTCGGGGACCGGCGTGGACGCCAGCTCCATATCAATGTAGTTGGCGACGAACAGGTCGAGGTGGCCGTCGCGATCGTAATCGAGGAATGCGCACCCGGTGTTCCAGCGCGGGCGGCTTCCCGCTATGCCCGATTTTTCGCTCACGTCAGTGAAGGTCCCGTTGCCGTTGTTGTGGTAAAGAACGTTTTTGCCGTAGTAGCTGATGAAGAGATCTTCGTAGCCGTCGTTATCGTAGTCGCCGATGCATACCCCCTGGCCCCAGCCGGAATGGGCCAGTCCGGCCTTGACGGTCACATCGGTAAAGGTGCCGTCGCGATTATTTTTAAAGAGGTGGCAGACTGGTTCTTTGCCTTTGGGAAACCCTTCGAGGCGCCATCCGTTCACCAGGAAGATGTCGGGCCAGCCGTCGTTGTCGTAATCGTAAAAAGCGACTCCACATCCGGTGGTTTCGAGGAGGTATTTGTTCTTTTTAGTGCCGCCGAAAATCGTCTGGGCGTTCAAACCCGCTTTGCGGGCGACGTCGGTAAAGCTCACGCCCAGCGCGCTTCCCGGTTGCGCGCCGCCGGCCACAGGAGTCTCCGAAAAGCAGGCGGGTGCGCTGAACGCGGCGAGGCGCATCACATCGGCGAACGGCAAAACCAGTGCGGTTCGGCTTAAGGATTGCAGAAATCGTCGTCTGGTCAGTTGCAACAGGAATTACACCGCCGCCTGGGGTTGTGTTAGATTCCCCTTTGTTTTTATAGTGGAAGCACTTCCCCACCGCAAGGTTCCCGCCCATGAGCCAGACCTTCCCGAAAATCAAAAACCGGCCGCATCCTAGATTTTTCGAGTTCGCTTTCTTTTTCCTGCTGACCCTGGTTTGCGTGCCGGGGAGTTGGGGCATGCAGCCGGGGACTCGCGGCATCCCGCCGGGTGGAACTTCCGGCGGAACCATCCCAGCCGCCGCCACCGCCAAAGGCTCGCATGGGGTGACGATCACGTTATCGCGCCCGATTCGCACCTGGGAATTTCTGGATGCGGCGGGCACGCGCGCGGGCTTGTTTGGCCACGAGGACGGCAGGTTCGAGGCGTGGATTTACCCGCTGAAAGTCTTTCGCGACTTCCACCTCATCTTTCACAGCAACGGCAGCGCAATTCCCGCGGAATCGTTGGCCCGCACCCTGATCGTGAATCCAGAAGGCCCCACCATCGTGTACGCCGGCGATGCATTTGAGGTGCGGGAGACATGGATCGCTCCGCCGGGAGAGATGGGCGCGATCATCCGGCTGGATATTAATAGCTTCGCTCCCCTGCAAATAGAAGCTGCGTTCCAGCGTGACTTTCAGTTGATGTGGCCGGCGGCGATCGGCGGCACTTACATGGGCTGGGATGACAGCCGGCATGCGTTTACCTTCGGCGAAGAGCAGAAAAAATATTTCGCGGTCGCAGGTTCGCCGGCTGCCGTTGACCACTCCCAGGAATTGTTCACCAACAACGTGGAGGTAGGCACGAGCTCAATCCGGCTGGCGCCGGTGAGCGCCGGCCGCAGCACCCAGATATTTGTGGCTGCGGGCTCATTTACCAGCCGGGAACAGGCGGCGGAAACCTACCAGCGGCTCAGCACGCAATACGATTCCATTCAGCAATCCGCGGCGAGGTTTTACCGCGAGTATCTCGATCGCACGGTGCAATTGCACCTGCCCGACGAAAGACTGCAGCGCGCCTACGACTGGAGCCGCATCAGCCTCTACCAGGGCCTGGTGGAGAACCCGTTCCTGGGAACGGGGCTGGTGGCCGGCTATCGCGGTTCGGGAAATGGAACGCGTCCCGGGTTTGCCTGGATGTTTGGCCGCGACGCTTTATGGAGCTCGCTGGCCCTCGATGCCGAAGGCGACTTCAGCACGGTGCGCACCGCGCTCGAATTTCTCAGCAAGTTCCAGCGGGCTGACGGCAAGGTAGAACACGAGATCTCGCAAAGCGCCAGCCTGGTGCCGTGGTTCACGAATTATCCCTACGGATACGCATCGGCCGACGCCACCCCGCTCTACATTATTGCCGCGGATGACTACGTGAGCAGCAGCGGCGATGTCCAGTTTGCGCGCGCGCACTGGGACAATATTTTGCGGGCCTACCAGTTCCTGAAGTCCACTTACATGGGGGACAAGCTTCCGCGAAATCTTGGCGTCGGGCACGGCTGGATCGAGGGCGGTCCTCTGCTTCCGGTGAAGACCGAGCTGTATCAAAGCGGCCTGGGACTGCAAGCGCTGCGCTCGATGGCGCGCCTGGCGGGCGCGGCGGGAAAGCGTGACCTGCAGAAAAAAATGGGGGAAGAGTTTGCCCGGCAGCAGCCCATCGTGGACCAGGCCTTCTGGTCGGAGAAGGACCATTC
Source organism: Terriglobales bacterium (assembly GCA_038253455.1). Classification (GTDB taxonomy): domain Bacteria; phylum Acidobacteriota; class Terriglobia; order Terriglobales; family Acidobacteriaceae; genus JBBQWT01. The sequence continues at coordinate 11,068 of JBBSHD010000040.1, forward strand.
CTATATTTTTGCGCTGGGAGTAAACGGCGAACAGGTTGCCGTCCCCACCGTGCTGAGCACGGTCCCTATGTGGTTTGACCTGCTGAATGAAGAACGCGCCAGTTCGACGATTTCGACCCTGGCCGAGTGGGACCACTCGGCCGACTGGGGCATGCGAATCATCTCGTCGCAGAACCCGCTGTATGACCCTACTGGGTATCACTTCGGCAGTGTGTGGCCATTGTTCACCGGATGGGCCGCGGTGGGCGAGTATCGCGAGCATCGCGCACTTCCGGCGTACGCCAATTTGCGCGCCAACGCGCTGCTGGCGCTCGACGGTCCGGTGGGCAGGGTCACCGAAGTGCTTTCCGGAACTTATTACTCGCAACTGGCGACCAGTTCCCCGCACCAGGTCTGGTCGTCGGCGATGGTGATCAGTCCCATGCTGCTGGGGATGCTGGGCCTCGACCACAGCGGCAGCGCAGGGCGGCTGGGTTTCGCGCCGCACGTGCCCGCGGGGTGGAAACATTTCGCAGTGGCAAACCTGCCGGCTTGCGGCGGAAAGGCGGCGCTGGATTATTCGCAGTCCTGGGAGGCCGACTCGGCCATCGATTTGCGTGTCTCGCGGGATAGTTCATCCGCCTGCGAGGTGGAATTCGCACCCGCGATCAGCCCTCGCGCCGAGGTTGTGGGAGTGGAAGTTGATGGACGGCCGGCAAAATTTATCGCCACCATGCACGGCGCCGATCAGCATGTGGGCGTGAAGTTCTCTCCGGCCGGGAAATCGACGGTGAAA
>JBBSHD010000041.1:0-11703 GCA_038253455.1 Terriglobales bacterium
AAGACCAAAGTTGGGGTCTTCAATCCGGGTATTGTTGGAGCCGAACCGCAGAGGGAGCAAGTTGAGCTGGTTAAACGCGTTGAACAGGTTCACTTGCAGGTTGAGTTTAGCGCGCTCGGTACCGAGATAAACCGCCTTGGCCAGCGTCAGATCGGTGGAGGAGTAGCGCGGACCGCGGAAGGAGTTGCGTCCGATTCCGGGCACTCCGGGCCTGCTGACGTCAAAGAACTTCAGTCCGCCGCCGGGGAAGTTGCTGCCGTTGATGAACGCGCTGTTCTCGGTGCTCAATCCGGCCAGGCCGTTGTAGCCGATGGGGCGCGTGGGGCAGATGTTGGCTGCTCCGGTGACCGGCACTGAAGCGATGCGGCAGGTGGTGGGCGTGTAGGGGAAGCCGCTGTGCGCGGTGAAAATTCCGCTCAGGGTAAATCCACCCAGCACCTTGCCGGCCAACGTGTCGTGGTTGCGGAAGATGGGCAGGTCCCACAATCCAGAGAGGGTAGCGTTCTGGGCGATGTCATAATCCGACGGGCCGCGCTCGGTGTTCTGGTGAGCAGGGTCGGTCTGGTTTGATTCAGCGCCCGGACCTTCGTTGGAGAGGGTGTCAGTGCTTCGGCTCCAGCGATAGTTGGCATCCACCGTAAAGCCCTGGCGGAACTGGCGAGTCAGGCGCGCGTTCATCGCGTTGAAGTTCGAGTTCACGTCCGGGGTCACGAAAAAAGTGGCAAACAGCTTGGGATTAGGCGCCTGCAGGAAGTTCTGGTTCAGCAAGCGGGTCTGCTTGTGTCCATCGCTGCCCTGATAGCCGAGTTGGAAGACCACGTCGTAGGGGAAGCGGTACTCGGTATCGAGCGAGTAGGTATAGACATAAGGGTTAGGCACGTTCTTGGGCGCGCCGTAGAGCTCGACTGCGCCAAAGCCGTTGGGAATGCCGGTCTTAGGATCAACTCCCTTGCCCAGCGCCGGGTTGACCGGAAAGCTGAATGCCGAGTTGCTGCTGCCCAGGACGTAAAGGATCTGGCCGCCGGCAAAAGGCGTGCTGAAATCCGCGGCGGAGGTGCCGCAGCAGATGTTGTAGTTGGCGCTGAATGGCGGGTTCACGAAGGTGTTCGAGAACAGCACGTCGGGAATGCGGTTGTAGCTGACTCCCATGCCGCCGCGAATGACGAAATTATTGTTGTAGCCTGCAGGGCTCCACGCAAAACCCACGCGCGGAGCAAAGTTGTTGCGGTCGGGATTGAACAGGAATCCGTTGACCGGGACGACCGTGGTTCCCGCCAGGGTACCGCCGGGGCCGAAGACCAGGTTGCTGATGTTGTTCTTCTTGTCGCGCAGAGGAGTGAAGTATTCGTAGCGCAACCCGATGTTAAAGGTCAAGTTGGAACGGAACTTCCAGTCGTCCTGCACGAAGCCGGCATAGGCGTTGGTGCGGAATTGATGCTTCGCGCTCGACGGGCCGCCGGTGCGGGGATCGACGAAGATTCCTTCGAAGATCGGTGTGTCGTTGGCGAGGTTGAAGAGCCCGAAAAAAGAGTAGATGGGACGGGATTCACCGATCAGACTGTTGTTGTCCTGCTCGCGCCGCAATTCCAAGCCGAACTTCATGCCGTGCGGGCCCCACACCTTGTTCAAAGTGTCGCGGAATTCATACGTGTTCTGCGCCAGGATGGCCGGGGTAGTGCTGCCGCGGGGAGCACCGAAACGGGGGCGATCGAAAGGCAGGCCTTCCACTTCGATGCGAGGCACACCAAAGTTGGTGGTGGCTGAATCCTGAATCTGGTTCCCCGCAAAGCGGGTGAAGTTTACGCGCGCCTCGTTCAACATAGTGGAGGATAGAGTACGCAGATAGGTAAAGGTGAGGGCGTCGTTGGTGGGTTTAAAGCGAAGATCGTCGAGGGGGCGGGCACCGGAACTACCGTCAGCGTCCAGCCGGTCCAACTTGGTGACATAGCCGCTGACCGCAAACTGGTCATTGCCGCGATTGTAATCAAGGCGGGCGTTGTACTGGTTGCCGCGAACCTGGTTGGGAACGTTGATGCGATATAACCCGATATCGGGAATGCCGTCAAAGCCACCGCCGGTGGGGTTACCCAACGAAACGTAGTTGTTCAGCGAGCCGGTGGGCGAGCCCAGGTCAAGCGCGCCGTTCACTATACGGCAACGGGTGGGGTCATTGTTAAAACGAGAACAATCCACAGGGAGGACGGACGCGATTCGGGGGGCGATTCCAGGGAGGCCAAATACGGTGGCAGTCTTGCCGCCGGGCCGGACGGCGCGCACGAGAGCGCGATATTCCGGCGTCTCCAAAAAGACGTCTTGGGTGTTGGCATTGTTGACGCGCTGCCCTTCATAAGAAGTGAAGAAAAACAGCTTATCCTTAATAATGGGACCACCAACGCTGCCGGCATACTGTCGCAACTTATTGTTTACGCGGGTGGGCTTGTTGGGCGGGCCGATCTTGTTGGCGACGATATTGGGAGTGCCGTACTTGTTGAAGGCGTTGAGGCCGGGCTCGTCATACTTGAAGATGCCGCTGCCGTGAAACTGATTGGTCCCGTTCTGCGAAACCACTTTCACCTGCGCACCGGAGTTGCGGCCGTCTTCCGCCGAGTAGGTGCTGGAACGCACGGTGATTTCCTTCACTGATTCCTGGTTGGGGGTCACGACCGCGGCGCCGCCGAAACCCAGGCTGTTCACGCTGACGCCATCGATGGAGTAGTTGTTGGAGGAAATGCGCTGGCCGTTGGCGGTGATCTGCGGGGCATTTTCGGTCTGGAAGATGGAGGTGCTGGAGCCACCCGGTCCCAGGGTCGAACCCAATCCCACCGCGTTGCCATTTCCGCCGCGCGCAGAATCTCCAAACACGCCGGGGGTCAGGCGGATCAGCTCGTAGGGATCGCGGCCGACCTGGGGCAGTCCTTTAATCTCGGCGTTAGTGATGGTCTTGCTGACATTGGCGTCCTCGGTATGCAGCGGCTCTTCGGCGGCGGCGGTGACGGTCACCGTTTGCGCTACCGCACCGGTGGTCATGCTGAGGTCGATATTGGCAAGGTCCTGCGAAACCTGAATGTCGGTGGTATTAAAAGGATTGAAACCCGCGTTTTCCGCCTTGATCGAATACTTGCCGGGGGCGAGGCCGGTGACGCGGTAGGTGCCGGTGCCGCCGGTGACGGTTTCGCGGACGGCGTTGGTTTCCTGGTTCATGACCGTGACTTTGGCGCCGGGAATAACGGCTCCAGTGGAATCGGTCACGGTGCCTTCAATGCCGCCGTTGAATTGCGCCAGAGCGGCAACGCTGAACAGCAGCACCATCAGACCGGTGGCTAGGAAGCTTGATATTTTGTTTCGCAGCGACATCGTACGTCTCCTGAGTATTTCTTTTTTGGATGGGATGGATTACTAAAACGATTTAATTGCGCCGTTCACCTTATAGCATTGCAATTAAAAGCGTGTCAAAGGAAAATTTTTTTATTTCTTGCCGTCCACGGGATGGTGTGCGAAACTTGCCCGCCATGGCGAGGAAAAAAAGCAGTGCGCAGCCCAAAGTGGATCCCGCGGGGGCGCCGCCGGTCAGCCTGAAGCAACTGGCTGAACACCTCGGCTTGTCCCCGGCGACAATCTCGCTGGTCATCAACGCCTCGCCGGTGGCCGATTCCATCCCCCAGAGAACCAAGGACCGGGTCATGGCGGCGGTGGAAGAATTCAACTACCGCCCCAATTTCACCGCGCGCTCCCTGCGCCAGCAGCGCAGCTTCATTATCGGAGTGCTGGTTCCCGAGGTCAGCGAAGGTTACGCGGCGATGGTGATGAGCGGCATTGAAGACCACCTGCTGCAGGAAGGCTACTTCTATTTTGTGGCCAGCCACCGGCATCGCCCTGACCTGATCGAGGAGTATCCGGCGCTGCTGCTGCGCCGATCGGTGGAAGGGATCATCGCCGTGGATACGCCGGTGTTCCGCAGCAAAGGGATTCCCGTGGTCGCGGTCAGCGGACGGGGCGGCGAAAATGGCGCTACCAACATTCTGCTCGATCACGACAAGGCCGCCCACCTTGCCCTGCAACATCTATATGACCTGGGACACCGCAAGATCGCGGTGATCAAGGGCCAGGCGTTCAGCTCCGACACTGAAGTCCGGTGGAATGCCATCAGCCGCCAGGCGGCCTTGATTGGAATCGAAATCCCACCGCTTCTGGTGGGGCAACTGGAGGGCGACTCCAGTTCCCCGGAACTGGGGTACGCGGTGACTCGCCGGCTGATCGATCGCGGCGGGCAGTTTACGGCGTTGTTTGCCTTCAACGATATCTCGGCGATGGGCGCCATTCGCGCATTGCGGGAGGCGGGCCGGCCGGTTCCCCAGCAGGTCTCGGTGGTGGGCTTCGACGACATTCAGAGTGCGGCATTCCAAAATCCCGCTCTCACCACCATCCGCCAGCCGTTGCGCAAGATGGGCGAAATTGCCGCGGAAATATTATTGGGGCGCATTCAAAGCGCGGGCCTCTTTTCCAAGCACGTCACCGTCGCTCCCGAGCTGATCGTTCGCGAGAGCACCGCGGCGGTGCGGGCGAAAGCATAATTGCCGATGCGGCGCAGGGCCATCCTGCCAACTGAGTATTCTCCGTTGCCCATGATGCGCGAGAAAATCCGATGCCTTGAGTTTCTTCCGCCCACGTTTCCCAAGGCCCTGCCGCGCCCATGAGCGAGTCGCGCGCCCACGGTTCCCGACCCGACCTCCTGCTGAATTCCGGCTTCGTCCTCACCGGCATGGTCACTACCCTGCTGGGTCCAATGCTGCCGGTTTATAAAATGCGCTGGTCGCTCACCGACACCCAGGCGGGATATTTTTTTGCCGCGCAGTTCCTGGCCACGACCCTGGTCACGGTGGCGTCCACGGCCATCATCGCGCGCACCGGCTCGCGTAAGACCCTGACCGCAGGCTATGCCATCATGGCCCTGGGCATCGCGGTCCTGGTCATCCCGCAATTTTCCACGGCGCTGCTGGGCACCGTGATTTACGGATTGGGCCTGGGGCTGGCGGTGCCTGCCACCAACCTGTTCGTGGCCGCCCGGCAACGCGAGACAGGGTATGCCGCCGCCCTCAACGTGGTGAATTTTTTCTGGGGCATGGGAGCGGTGACGCTGCCGGCGGTGATTTCCGCCACCGGGCCACGTTTAATTCCCCACCTGCTCGGCGCACTCGCAGCGCTGTTGTTTCTGGCGGCCATGGGAATGGGAAAATTTTTTCCCAAACAGGTGCGCAACGCGCCGCCAGAAAGCGAGGAGTCCGCGGGCGCGCGCAGCCACCTGCGAGCAGCGGCGGCGCTGGGAACGGCATTTTTTTTATACGTGGGCGCGGAAAACGCGGTCGGCGGATGGATCGCATCCTACGCGCGGCAATACATGCCCGCCGGCTCAAGGTGGGCGCTCACTACAGCGCTGTTCTGGGCAGGACTGCTGACGATAAGAGCCGCGGCCCCGATCTTATTGCGCGTGCTGAAGGAGAACACACTGGCCCACTCGGGGATCGTGGTGGCAGGCCTTGGCATCGCCCTCGTGCTTTCCGTGCCCAATGTGGTGGGCATCAGCGCGGGCGCTTTCATAACCGGATTGGGGATGGGCCCCATCTTTCCCAGCATGGTGATCCTGGTGGCCGATTTGTTAGGCAAAAATGTCGCGCGGCACGGCGGAGCAATTTTTGCGGCTGGCGGCCTGGGCGGCGCGGCCCTGCCGCTGCTAGTGGGCGAGGTTTCAACCCATTTCGGCGCATTGCATTTTGGAATGTGGGTGCCGCTGGTGGCGCTGGGGGGGTTATTTTTTCTTTATTGGGGGTTCAGAGGGGAGAGCGGCGGCGGCCGTCCAGATTCACAGAGGCTTCCGAGCCCCTTGCCCCGAAACGGCTCATGACCCAAAATGGAATTTATCAATGTTAGTCCCAAATCTACTCCATGAGGATTTTGCTTCTGCTTTGTCGACCGTATGGGAGTTCATCCGAACAGGTGCGCTGGGACCGTTTAAAAATGCGCCTCTTGAGAAGTCGGAGTGATGCCGATTTTTGCGGCGGACTTAGAAATCGGGAATGTATCCAATACATATATGGCTGTCTTCGCTGTCCGCGTACGAGCCCCCGCCGAAGCTCTGACCACGGTTTTGTGCTGAAGCACTTCGCGGCCGGAGAATATAATTGATCCTTTACCCTAAGCCGGTAGTAGTCTGGGTCAAGGCCAAGGTTATGAGTGACGAAGTACAGGAGTTTCCGGATGAGCCCAGTTCATAGTGTTTTAGACCGCATCGCGGATACTTCCCTAAGCTACAAGTCGGATAACCCGGCCGTTTCCGCCGGCAACCTTTCCCTTTGGACGAGCGATCATTGGACGAGCGAGCATCGTCGGAAACCTCGGCTCCTTGACCTGTTTTGCTGCGCTGGAGGCGCGGGTGTTGGCTACAGTGGAGCCGGCTTTGAGGTTGTCGGTGTTGATATCAAGCCTCAGCCCAATTATCCCTTACCCTTCATCCTTGGTAATGCACTAGAACTTGATCCGGACTTTATCGCCTCGTTCGACGCGATCCATGCGTCTCCGCCCTGTCAGTCCTATTCAGATCTAGCCAAGCGAAACGGGAATGCTGATGCTTGGCCGCGATTGATCGATCCGATTCGAAACCTACTGATGCGGTCCGGCCTACCTTGGGTCATAGAAAATGTCGACGGTGCTCCCTTGCGCGAACCTGTGGTTTTATGCGGAACCATGTTTCCCGGTTTGCGAGTCCTCCGTCACCGTCTGTTCGAAGCCAATTTTCCGATCACTCCGCCACGGCATGGAAAGCACCCAAAGGTTCATACTTTCGACAAACGAAAATCTCACTATGGCAAGACGGATGACATGCGCGATTTCGTTCAGGTTACTGGCGGAGGGAATAGCTCAAAGGCCGCGGCAGCAGACGCCATGGGAATCGACTGGATGACCAAGAACGAACTCAATGAAGCTATACCTCCTGCATATACCAAACTCGTTGGCGAGCATCTGATGGCACATTTGTCGTATATGCAAATACTGCGCAAAAATGCGTAAGCCCGGAACAAAAGAACGGATTAGGGAATTTCTGCGCGCGAATGTCGGCAAAGTGGTTTCGTCTCGGGAACTAAGGGATGCAGCCGGAAGCGGTGTCAGTGAATGGGCGCGAAGAGTTCGGGAGCTTCGTGAACAAGAGGGTTGGCTGATTCTGACTCACAACGACAGTGTAGAGTTGAAGCCCGGCCAATATCTATTGAAAGAAGCTCCGCCTGAGAAAACAAACGTTACCTTCTCGCGCACCATTTCTGCAAGACTGCGAGCCGAAGTTCTCGATAGGAATGGATTCACTTGTCGTATGTGCGGACTTACTCCTGGAGATATTGACCCGGAGACGGGGCGCAAGGTTCGACTTCACATAGGACATATCAAAGATAAGAGCCTTGGTGGCCTTGAAGAATTATCGAATCTCCGTGCACTTTGCTCTACTTGTAACCAAGGGGCAAAGAACATCACGACTGAGAAGGCTAGCGAGATCTGGTTGCTCGCCCAGATTAGACGTGCCGGGCAAGACGAGCAGCGTGCCGTCTTTGAATGGCTGCGAAACAAATTCGGCGGATAGACCTCTCGAAACAAGACATTGACGGATGTGTTCACAGTTACGCAGCGTAGTGCGATTATGGCTGCGGTAAAAAGCCACGACACAACCCCTGAAAAAGTTGTTCGAAGTATTTTGCATCGAAATGGGTTTCGATTCCGACTTCACAGTAAAGTTCTCCCAGGGCGGCCGGATATCGTCTTACCCCGGTATAAGATCGCGATCTTCGTTCATGGATGTTTCTGGCATAGTCACAAGGACTGCTCTCGCTCTGCTCGCCCAGTCACCAATCGAAAATTTTGGAACAAGAAACTCGATGAAAATGCAAAGAGAGACGTCCAAAACCGCAGGAAACTTAAATCTTTAGGTTGGAGAGTAATTACAATTTGGGGATGTGAAATCCGCAGAGAAAAGCTGATTTCTGCTCGAATCGCTCGGCTCGTAGTTTGACAAGGCGCCTGCCCCTTTCCCTTGTTAACCCCGAGGCTGCTTGTTAGCATTCGCACCTGATGCTTTCGGTCGCCATCATCACCTTCAACGAAGAAGAGAACATTGGGCGCACGCTGCGCAGCGTGGCGGCGCTGGCCGATGAAATTGTGGTGGTGGATTCCGGTTCCACCGACCGCACTCTGGAAATCGCGCGCAGTTTTGGCCCCAAAGTAAGAATTTTTGTGGAAACCTGGAGAGGTTTCGCCCCACAGAAGAACCTTTCCATCGAGAAGACGTTGGGAGACTGGGTATTGAGTCTCGACGCGGACGAAGTTGTTTCTGCGGAACTGGCTGCCGAAATTGCCGCGCTGATCGCTGCCGGCGATTCGTCGGGGCAGGCGCTGATCGCGGGCAGCATTCCGCGCAAAAATCTGTTTCTGGGCGGATGGATCAAGCATGGCGGCGGGTATCCCGACCGCAAGATCAGGCTGTTTCCCCGGGGACGGCTGCGCTTTGGCGAGCGCCGCGTGCATGAGGACATCAAGATTCCCGAGGAAGAACGCGCCCGCGGCGCACGGGTGGTTGTGATGAAAGCTCCGCTCATCCACCACACCTATCCCACGCTCACCGGTTACATCGAGCACATGAACCGCTATTCATCGCTGGGCGGCGAGATCCTGATGGAAAAGCGGCGCACCCAATTCAGCGTTTTGCATATCGTGATCACGCCGGTGGTCAGGTTTTTCTATAACTACGTGCTTCGCGGAGGATTTCTCGATGGGCGCGAAGGCTTGCTGTTCCACCTGTACCATTCCGTTTATATAAGCTGGAAATATGCCAAGGCCTGGGAGCTGGGCAGGCACCAAGCGAACACGAAAGAAGGCAGCATATGAAAATTTTGCGCCGGGTATTGCGGCACACTCCTTTTTACCTGGAAACCAAGCGGCTGGGGCACTATCCTGATTACTGGTACTGGAAGCTGCGGGGAGAGCCGGCGCGGCCGCCCCACCTGCTCAAGCAGCGGGTGGTAAAACAATACGCGCAGCGCTACGAATTGCGCACGCTGGTGGAAACCGGCACCTATTACGGCGAGATGGTTTCCGCGGTCAAGAACGACTTTGACCACATCTTTTCCATTGAGTTCGATCCGCGGCTGGCGGCCCATGCCAAGAAGCGTTTCAAGCGCTATGCCAACGTCCGCATTCTGGAAGGCAGCAGCGAAACCATCATTCCCGAGCTGCTTGTCACCATCACCCAGCCCACCTTGTTCTGGCTGGATGCCGGATACTTTGCCTGGCAGGGCGATTTCAAAGACATGGGAAGAATGATGACCGAGCTCGATGCCATTTTTACCCACAACATAGTCGGACACGTGGTATTGATCGACGATGTGGTGCCGTTCAGCGGACGCGATGGCACGCCGGAATTACAGGTGCTGCTGGCGATGATCAAAGGTAAGTATCCGGAGAGAAGGTTTGCCGAAGATAACGGTATCCTTTGCATCTTACCGGCATAGCAGCAGAGCTTTGCTAAGCTAATGCAGGTTTTGAATGTGGAGGAGAGCCAATGGGTTTCGAGCAATACCATGAGCCGGTAAACGAGCTGTCACAGAAGACGCGCACTTTCGCGCGCATGATCGTGTCAATGACTGAAGAGGCCGACGCGATCAACTGGTACGAGCAGCGCATCAGCGTAGAAAAAGATTCCGCGGCCAAGGCCATCATGGCCAACGCGCAACAGGAAGAGTTCAAGCATTTCGGCATGGACCTCGAATTCCTGCTGCGGCAGAAACCCAAGTGGAAGATCATCTTGCAGGATATTTTGTTTAAGGATGGAGACATCGTTAAACACGGCGAAGAAGCTGAAGAGGATGCTGAGTGAGGTCAGCTGCGGAATTGGAAGCCGGGTAAGAAATTGAGATATCAGTAGTCATTCTGGCGATCCCCGGCTTTATGAGGGTGAGGAAGAAACACTACTGTTCCACAATTTTTTCCGTGCGATGGTTCTTCGAACCACGACAATATCCTCTGAAAAAAACCCCTCCTAGCGGTTGTCATTCTGACGATCCCCGGCTTTCTCGGGGTGAGGAAGAACCCCTACTGTTTCCACAATTCTTTCCATTACGTATTTTGCAGTTGCTGTTGATTGGCGGGATATCGCGGCGGGCATCAATCTACAGGGAATTCCGATGAGATCGGGGGCGCGACCCAGAATCAAAAAAAACACCAGAGGGATAGATTCCTTGGCACGGTAGGGGTTCTTCCTCACCCCGATAAAGCCGGGGGTCGTCAGAATGACAACCGATAGTAGGGATTTTTTTCTGAGGATATTTTGGTGGTTCGATGAACCATCGCGCGGGAAAATTCCTGGAACTGTAGGGGTTCTTCCTCACCCCGGTGAAGCCGGGGGTCGTCAGAATGACAACCAATTAGGGGGATTTCTTCTGCGCCGGAGATCAAAATGAGACCGATATTTGAATTTTCTTTTCCAGCAGAAACGATAATTTTTACCGCTCCACCACTGCGAATGTTCCCCGAAAACATGCTATAATCAAACCTACGATATCTGCACTTAACACCCATTCATTTCAACAAGTTACCTAACTTTCCGGCTGGTCTTACGCCGGCTGAGGTTTTTGAATGCCTGACGACGAAAATCCCCTGCTTCCGCTTGGCGGCGATGCGCCTGTTCCGCCGGGTGACGGCGATAATTCCGCTCCCCGGCCTTCCTCGCTTGGTCCTGGCGCCCTGAACCTGATCCCCATCAACATTGAAGAGGAGATGAAGCGGTCGTACCTCGATTATTCGATGTCGGTGATCATCGGGCGCGCGCTGCCTGACGTCCGCGACGGCCTCAAGCCAGTGCATCGCCGCATTCTTTATGCCATGCACGACATGGGACTGCTGCATAACCGCAAGCAGGTGAAGTGCGCCAAGGTGGTGGGTGAGTGCCTGGGAAAGTATCATCCCCACGGAGACGGCCCGCTGTACGACTCGCTGGTACGCATGGCCCAGGATTTTTCGCTGCGCTACCCGCTGGTCGATGGCCAGGGAAACTTCGGGTCGGTGGATGGCGACCCGCCGGCGGCCTACCGGTATACCGAATGCCGTATGACCCGCATTTCCGAGGAGATGCTGGCCGACATCGATCGCGAGACCGTTGATTTCGTGGAGAACTTCGACAACACCACGGTCGAGCCCACCGTACTGCCGACGCGCATTCCCAACCTGCTGATCAACGGCTCCAACGGAATCGCAGTGGGAATGGCCACCAACATTCCGCCGCACAATCTCACCGAGATCGTCGAAGCCACGATCATGCTGGTGAATAATCCGCACACATCTTTGAAAGAGATCCTGCAGATCGTGAAGGGCCCCGACTTCCCCACCGGCGCATTCATTCACGGCCGCAGCGGCATCGAAGCCGCCTACCAGACCGGCCGCGGACGCTTCATGATGCGGGCGCGGGTGGCTACCGAAAAACTCAAGCAGGACCGCGAGTCACTGATCATCACCGAGATTCCCTACCAGGTAAACAAATCGCGCCTGATCGAGCGCATCGCCGACCTGGTCAACGATAAGGTCATCGACGAGATATCAGATATTCGCGACGAGAGCGATCGCGACGGCATGCGTATTGTGATCGAACTCAAGCGCGGCGCCGAGCCTCAGATC
>JBBSHD010000042.1:0-11571 GCA_038253455.1 Terriglobales bacterium
AATTCAGCACCATCTCGATGAAGTCTTCAATCATAAGTACAGAGTACCGCAAACTGCATCGCGAAGGTGCATCCTGTAAAAAAACCCCGGACAGAATGTCCGGGGCTTAAGAACTGAAATGCCGCTGCGAAATTACTTGTTAACGGTCAGGCGGTCATAAGCCAATCCACCGGCTCCGCCTGCCAACGCGCCGATCGCGGCTCCTTTGCCGCCGTGGGCAATGGCCCCGATGGCGGCGCCGGTTGCGGCTGACGCTCCGATGATCAAGGCAGACTTCTTACCCGAGCGGCGGTGATGATACACCGGCTCGCCCGCGCTGTTGCGAACAACGGTGGTGCCGTTGTCGTAATAAACGCGGCGGCGGGTTACGCCGTTATCCACCGGCGCGTTAGGATCGACCGGCGCAGCCACCACCGGTGCGGAGGCTACTGGATTACCGTTCGCGTCATAGTAGACCTGGCGGGGAGCAGGGACGACCACCTGGTTACCGTTGGCGTCATAGTAGATGTTGGGGCGCGGCGCGACCGCTACGGGCTGCGCATAGACGGCGGCGGGATATGCACGGCCGCGCGAGTCGTAAGCGATTGGGCGACCGGGCGCCGGCGCCAGGCTGTTGTTTACGGGGACTGCGGGGTTCTGCACGGTTCCGGCGGTAACGGGTGCGGCGCCGTTGGGGGCCGCGTAGTTTGCCTGGTTGCCGCGCGAATGCACTGACATGGCAATCGCCGACACCAGCAAGGCTGTGGCCAGCGACGTGAGAATCGAAATCTTTATGATGTTTGATTTCATGAGAATTGTGCCTCCTGTTTCAACCTGCAGCTTCTTTTGCTCTATTTAGTTAGATGCAATCCAGCGGAAGACGAAATCCCGCGGCAAACTTTGTCCTCCTCTGGAAGTGATTGATTTATAGGTACTTAGGGTCGCATTGGACAAGAAATACGCGATGGTTCTACTACTTTGGCATCGCCTTGTCAGAAGGATACCTTCCGATGCAGGTTCTCTATAATAAACACCAACCATCCCCTGGAGCTTCCATGAAGTCGTTGGCACGCATTCTGCTTTTTGTATTGCTGACTGCCATCGCTGGTGGCGCGGCGCAATCGCCTTTCGCAACCAGGGTCAAGCCCGAATGGGTGCTGGTGTGGAGCGACGAATTCAACGCGCCCGACGGCTCGCCTCCGGATCCCGCCAGGTGGACGCTCGAAGTCGGTGGCAACGGATTCGGCAACAACGAGCTTGAGTACTACACCGATCGCCCCCGAAATACCCACTTGGACAAGGGCAACCTGCTGATCACCGCGGTTGCGGAACGCTACACCGGGCCGGACGGCGTCACCCGGCAGTACACCTCGGCGCGTATGAAAACCTCGAAGAAATTCAGCCGGCAATTCGGCCGTTTCGAAGCCCGCATGAAGCTGCCGCAAGGCCGCGGCTTCTGGCCGGCATTCTGGTTGCTGGGCGAGGACTGCAAGAAGTGGCCGAACTGCGGCGAGATCGACATCATGGAAAATGTCGGCTCGAAATTGACTACGGTGCTGGGGACCATACACGGGCCGGGCTACTCCGGCGACAAAGGCATTTCGCGGCACTATGAACTGCCGCTCGGCGAAACCGTTTCGGATGGGTTCCACGTGTATGCGGTCGAGTGGGAGGCGGCAGCGATTCGCTTCTACATGGATGGCGTGCTCTATGCGACCACCACGCCAGCCGATCTGCCCGCGGGAACAAGATGGGTGTTCGATCACCCGTTTTTTATTATCCTCAACCTGGCCGTGGGAGGAAATTTGCCCGGCAGTCCGGACGCGGAAACGAAATTTCCGCAATCGATGTTGGTGGACTATGTGAGGGTGTATGAGCAACGGCCGCCGCCAGTAACGGCTGCGAAACTTCCACGAACGGATAGGAAGACCGGTCTTAGAAGGAATCCCACTCATCTGTGGTCGTTCTGACCCGGTTTGGCAGAAACCACACCAATCGTTTGTCATTCTGACAGGTCCCTGGCAGAAATCCTCCCAATCGTTTGTCATTCTGACGATCCCCGGCTTTACCGGGGTGAGGAAGAACCCCTACTGTTCAACGAACATTTCCTCTGGGGGTTTTCCCGCATGATGATCTCGATGATTTCAGGAGGAGGTGGGTCGTGTCATGCACACAGATTTAAAGGGCTGGAAAACAAGTAACGCTCAAAACAAGAAAGCAAAACCACGGCAAGATTTATCGGGAGCATGGAGAGGATGAACCATCAATAGGGAAATATTTGTTGCACTGTAGGGGTTCTTCCTCGCCCCGGTAAAGCCGGGGGTCGTCAGAATGACAAACGATTGGTGGGATCTTTTCATGAGGCAGGATTGTCCGGACGTTCAGGTCTTCAACCCTTACAAACGACTGTTTTGATTTCTTCGCGGAGTAAGATTTGTCTGAACGTTCAGCGTTTCGCTCAGGGGCTGACGCTCCTGAGATCACCGCGCGCTTTCGCGATCCCGCGGGAAATATTTTCGGACTCTACCAGGAGCCGGGGTAACCCCGAGTGGGCCCGGCCCGCTACATGCTGTACCTGTTCTTTTTCTTTTCCGCGTAATTGGCCAGTCCCAACTCGATCAGGCGATCGATCAGGTCGCTGTATTTCAATCCTGACGCTTCCCACAGCTTGGGATACATGCTGATGCTCGTGAAGCCGGGCATGGTATTGATCTCGTTTACGTAGATTTTTCGGGTCTCGGGTTCCATCAGGAAATCGACTCTGGCCAGCCCGGCGCAATCCACCGCCTCGAACGCCTTGATCGCAAGTGACTGCACTTCCTTCAATTCTTTGCGCATAATATCGGCGGGGATTTTCAGCTCCGAGCTGCCGTCGAGATATTTGGCGGCATAGTCGTAAAACTCGGCGGCGGGCACTACCTCTCCCGCAATCGAAGCCCGGGGATTTTCGTTGCCCAAAACCGAACATTCGATCTCGCGGGCCTTGGCTTTCGCGCCTCCCACGCCTTCTTCGATGACGATCTTGCGGTCGAATCCGGCGGCCAGGGTGATGGCTTCCGCCAGTTGCCGGGTATTGCGGGCCTTGCTGATGCCAACCGATGAGCCCAGGTTCACGGGTTTGACGAATACCGGGTAGCGCAGGTTGTCCTCAACCAGGCGGCGGCACTTGGCCGGGTTGGCATTCCACAAATGGCGGCGAATGGTGACATGGCGCACGATGGGCAGGCCAGCCGCGGCAAACAGGCGCTTCATCACATCTTTATCCATGCCCGCGGCTGAGCCGAGGACGCCCGCTCCCACGTAAGCGATGTCGGCCATCTCCAGCAATCCCTGGATGGTGCCGTCTTCGCCAAAGGTGCCATGCAACACGGGAAAAATGATGTCGAGACCTTGTAATCCGCCGTCACCGCCGGTCGCGGGCGACGAACTCAGGAACGGGGCCAGCGCTCCCGATGATGTGTTTTCTGCCGCTCGCAATGACGGCCGCGAGTTTGCTTTCTGGTTGCCACGGACCCTGCCTGGGGCCGGTTTTTCGGGACCAGGCAATATCTCCACGGCGCTGCCGCCCAGCATAAGATCGGCCTGGCCGGCGGTGATCCATCGGCCTTCTTTGGTGATGCCGATGTTCACGACCTCGTACTTGTTCTTGTCCATGGCGTTGCGGACGGAAGCGGCGGAGAGCAGCGAAACTTCATGCTCACCGCTGCGTCCACCAAATAGCAGGCCGACTTTCAGTTTTCGGAAACGATTGCGCGGGGGTTGCGGGGAAGATTTTTTCACTGCCAGACATCATCGTATGAAGCGCGCGGCTTAGCAACTGCTAAGACTCCGCCGAACTCTGATTTACACTGTTGCCAATGAGCGCCGTCCCAAAATTAGGATTGATCGCCGGCAACGGCCGTTTCCCCATCCTGCTGCTCGATGCCGCCCGCGCTCGCGGCGCCGAGGTCATCGTCGCGGCGATCAAGGAAGAAACCGATCCCGAAATTGAGCGCCACGGCGCGGCGCAGGTCACATGGCTTTCGCTGGGAGAGCTGTCAAAGCTGATCGATACGTTCAAGAAGGCCGGAGTCACCGAAGCGGTGATGGCGGGGCAGGTGCGGCACTCGCAGATTTTTTCCGGAATCCGGCCGGACTGGCGCCTGGCAAAATTATTGTTCTCGCTCACCCATCGCAATACCGACGCCCTGTTGGGCGCGGTGGCGCGCGTGCTGGCCGACGAAGGCATTACCCTGGTCAATTCGACCTCTTACCTGGAACCGCTGCTGGCCCGCGCCGGGGTGCTCACCGCGCGGTCTCCCGATGAGCGCGAAATCACCGATGTCGCGTATGGGCGATCGATTGCGCGCCACCTGGCGCAATTCAATATCGGGCAAACGGTGGTCGTGGCCCAGGCGGCATGCGTGGCGGTCGAAGCCATGGAGGGCACCGACGCCACCATCGCCCGCGCCGGCGATCTGGTCACGCGCTTCGCCACCGGCGATTCCGCGCTCAGCCGTGCGCTTACCGTGGTCAAGGTGGCAACCGCCAACCAGGACATGCGCTTTGATGTTCCGGTAGTGGGAATCGCGACCATCGCGGCCATGCTGGCGGCCGGGGCCACTTGCCTGGCGCTTGATGCGGGAAAGTGCCTGCTGCTCGATGGTGATGCCATCATTGCCGCGGCCGATGCGGCGGCAATCACCGTGGTCGCAAATTAATTCGAATCTAGTCTTCGATCTTCGCCTGGTCCGCCAGCATGACGGGAATATTGTCGCGGATGGGATACACGCGGTGGCAAGCGGTGCATTTCAGCGAATCCTGGGCGGGGCTGAGTTTTAGCGGCTGCTTATCCACGGGGCAGACCAGGATATCGAGCAGTTCCTGCGAGATCATTTAAGTTTCGCCTCGAGTGCGATTTTATACCGCTCACCGCTCATCTTTCATGTTGTGAGAGTTGGCGTCTCTCACAGGCTCCGCCGGATGCGATTAGAATTATGAAGATGACCGCCGCAATTCTTGACGGAACCCGCGTCGCCGCGGAGATCAAATCCGAAGTCGCCGCCGACGTGCGCCAGATGGCGGATGCGGGCATCCGGCCCGGCCTGGCGGTGGTTCTGGCGGGAAACAACGCGGCGTCGGAAATCTATGTTCGCAACAAGGTGAAGAGCTGCGAGGCGCTGGGCATTTACAGCGAAAAGCTGACGCCGCCGCCTGCGGTCACCACCCGCGAATTGCTTGACATCGTGGCCGGGCTGAACTCGCGAGACGATATTGACGGCATCCTGGTGCAGCTCCCATTGCCGCCGCAAGTCGATTCCAAGGCGGTGCTGGCGGCGGTCTCTCCGCAAAAAGATGTGGATGGATTTCACCCGGTGAATGTGGGAAACCTTTCCACCCAGCGGCCGGGCCTCACTCCGTGCACGCCCTCGGGATGCATGGAGCTGTTGCGGCGAAGTAGGATCGCGGTTTCAGGCCAAACTGCGGTTGTGGTGGGGCGCAGCGACATCGTAGGCAAGCCCATGGCCATGCTGCTGCTCAACGCCAACGCCACGGTCACGGTCTGCCACTCGCGCACCCGCGACCTTCCCGCCGTGTGCCGCACCGCCGATATCCTGGTGGTAGCCATGGGCAAGGCGGGCTTTGTCACTGCCGAATTCGTGAGGCCGGGCGCTACCGTGATCGATGTGGGCATGAACAAAATTTCCGATCCCGCCGAGTTTGAGAAATTTTTTGGCGGTGATGAGCGCCGCCGCGCCGAGTTTTCCGCCAAGGGCTCAACCCTGATCGGCGACGTGCATCCCGGGGTGTGGAAGATCGCCGGACATCTCACCCCGGTCCCCGGCGGGGTGGGACCTCTCACCATTGCGATGCTGATGGCAAACACGGTGAAGGCGGCGAAGATGCGGCGCGGCTGGCCTCCTCTCGGCAATATCGAGCCGCCGAAAGTCGAGTCGAACCCAGCCGCTGTGGTGGGCGCCGGAAGCGCGGCCAGGGAGCGTGCCTGATGCTGCGGGTGGGCTTGACCGGGGGCCTGGCCTGCGGAAAATCCACGGTGGCCCAGATGTTTGCGGCGCTCGGAGCGTATGTGCTCGACGCCGACTTATTGGTGCGCGAGCTCATGCTTCCGGGCGAGCCCGTCTATGCCGAAGTGGTCAGGGTTTTCGGCCGGGGAATCCTCAAGACCGACGGCAGTGAAAGGGTGGACCGCCCGCTGCTGGCGGAGGCGGCATTCGCCGGCGGCAAAATCAAGCTGCTGAATGACATCGTGCATCCCGCGGTACTGCGCGCCCAGCAGCGATGGATGGAAGAAGCTGCGGCCCGCGATCCGCAGGCGATTGCGGTAGTGGAAGCGGCCCTCATCATTGAAGCCGGGTCGGCCGGCCAGTTCGATAAGCTGGTGGTGGTGACCTGCAACCCCGAGCAGAAGATCGATCGCTTCGTGAATCGCTCCAGAAAACTGGTACAGCAGGATAGCGATGAAACATTGCGGCAGCAGGCACGGCAGCGCATCGCGGCGCAGATGAGTGACGAGGAAAAATGTCGCGCCGCGGATTACGTGATCCGCAACGACGGCGACGCGGCGGCCCTGCAGAAGGAATTTGACCGCGTCTTCACCGAGCTGCAGCGCGCTACGGCGAACGGCGCCGCCCGGCAAGACGAAACCGGCAATCCTGAAAACTCAATATGAAACTACGACCTGTTGTGATCGCATCAATCCTGGTGGGCGGCTTTTATTACTTCAGCACGCACCGCAATGCGGCGGAATCGGTCACCCTGGACTGGGTGACCCGGCCGCAAAGCATCGCCATCACCGAAGCCGCGCAGCCGCTGGCCTTTGACGCCGAGGAACAGAACAACATCGCGGTTTATAAACGGGTGCTGCCGGCGGTGGTGAACATCACTTCAACCGCGGTGGCCTATGATTTTTTTTACGGGCCGGTGCCGCAGGAAGGCCAGGGCTCGGGATTCATCATCGACACCCAGGGCCACATTCTCACCAACTATCACGTGATCGCCGGCGCGCGCCAGGTTGAGGTGTCGCTTTCCGACCGCAAGAAATACCAGGCCACAATCATCGGCACCGACAAGACCCACGACCTCGCCATCATCCAGATCAAGGCGCCGCGGCTGGTGCCCGCGGTGCTGGGCGATTCCAAAGGCTTGGTGGTGGGACAGAAGGTCTTCGCCATCGGCAACCCGTTCGGGCTGAGCGGATCGATGTCGCGCGGGATCATCAGCTCAATTCGATCGGTGCGCGGCGAAGAAGGATCATTTATTGACGAAGCCATTCAGACCGATGCCGCGATCAATCCCGGAAATTCGGGCGGGCCGATGCTGAATTCGCGCGGCGAAGTCATTGGCATCAACACCCTGATCGCATCGAGCGTGGGGCAAAGCTCGGGCGTGGGATTTGCCATTCCCATCAACGCCGCCAAGGCGGTGCTCAACGACTTGGTCACGGAGGGCCGGGTGCGCAGGCCGTCGCTGGGCGCGCGCACGCTGCCCATCGGTCCCGAGCTGGCTGACCAGTTGGGCCTCTCGGCCGATTACGGTGTGCTGATTCTGCAGACGATCCCCGGCGGCGCGGCCGAGCGCGCGGGATTGAAAGGTGGAAGCCAGCGTGCCTACCTGGGGAATACGCAGATCATGCTGGGCGGCGACCTCATCATAGCCATCGATTCCGAAGACGTGCAGGACCAGCAGGACCTGGCGGGCGCCATGAACCGCCACCGCGCCGGCGACAAGGTCACGGTCACTATTTACCGGGGAAAAAATAAGATGAATATTCCGGTGACGCTGGGCGAGGCCCGGGACGAGGGTTAATTCCCGGGGCACTTCCGAAATTTTGCAAAGCAGCGAAGAATCGCGATAGCGATTGCAAGGTTAATGTGTTCGCTACCCGCATTGATCGCATCCGCCGAAGCCCACGGCTATATGTCCGTTGGACAGCAGCCCACGTCAGAGAACCTATCGTGCATTCCCCGCTCCCTCCAAAATCCCGGCGGCCCGTTCCAGTGCCTGCGCAACTTTCTCCAGTTGCCCCGCAGCGCGGACTCCATCCCCTGAATCGATGGCTTCGTTGACCCCGGGAATCACCACCGCGGCGTACCCGGTGTATTGGCCGGGAGCATAAATTGAGTGGCGAAACCACGGACGGTTGGGCAGGCCCTCGGGCAACAGCAACCCGCGCTCCGCCGCGATCAACGCCCGATTTAATGCGGCCGCATCGCTGGCGCCATTTTGTTGCGCCGTTCCCATGGCCACGCCGGCGGCGGTAAACCTGCGGGCTGCCGCCAGGGCGCGCTCGAATTTCAGGCCCGCATACGTGGCCTTGTCACCCATGTGCTGTGACCTGCGCTGCGCCGATTCCAGGTACGAAATGATCTCCTTGCCATAGGTTTCGTAGTCATACGGAACCACGTCGGCGCCCGCCATATGCAGCAGCTCGATGCCGAACACCCGCGCCATCTGCTGTTCGTAAACAAAAGTGGGATCGCCAAACTTTTTGAACCACGAAAAGTTGTCGAACACTGAGTGATACACGCCGTAATCCCCGCCTGAGCCGATGTCGGTGGAAGGCACTCCCAGTCGCTGCAGGAACACGGTGTAGTCTGACCCGCTTCCCAGGTCGCCGACGTCAACGTCGTCATCCACCTTGGCCTGGGGCGCGCGGCGATTGATTCCCGTGGAAGCGTCATCGCGGGCCCGCTCTTTTTTCTCATCGGTCTCGCGGCGCCATTGGTCATACACGGTGCCGCCTTTGGGGCTGGGTACCTGCTGGGTGACCTCGCGCACGAAGCGCTTCAGGCTGGGCACCGCCGACGACCCAAAGTGCGGCCCTCCCACTCCCACATCCATGTTGAAATACGCGGTGGCATGTTCGAGGTCGGCGGCGTGTTCTTCTCCCCACTCGGTGCTGCCGATCAGTCCTTCTTCTTCCGCGTCCCAGCTGCCGATGATGATCGTGCGCCTGGGTTTCCAGCCGGATTTGAGCAATTCTCCCAGGCCATGCACAGCCTCCAGCATGGCGGCGGTGCCGCTGTTGGGATCGACCGCGCCGTACACCCAGGCATCACGATGGTTGCCGCCTACGACAACCTGGTCGGGGAAATCCGTTCCTGGAATCGTGCCGATCACATCCCAGATGGTGCGATATGCGTAATTCTGCTTGAGATGGATCTTCACCCGCACCGGGCCTGGCCCGACGTGGTAAGTGAAGGGAAGCGCGCCCTGCCACTCGCGCGGGGAAGCGGGTCCGCCCAGCCTGGCCAGCAGCGGACTGGCGTCGCCGTACGAAAGCGGCGTGGTGGGCACGGTGGCCAGCGACGCCGCCTGCGCCGGTGAAATGCGCTTTTTAGGATCGAGCGTAGCCACCGACGCGAAGCCCGGCGTGGTCGGATCTCCGGGATACTTGAACATGTAGCCGATCGAGCCGCGCTGCACCGCGCTTTCCGGTCGCCACGGGCCCTTGGGATATGCGTCGCCTTTGAAATATCCATCATCGATGGGGTCGGAATAGATCAAGACACCGGCGGCGCCGTGTTCCTGGGCCACAAAAGTCTTTACCCCGCGAAAATTGTTGCCGTAGCGCACCAGCACGATCTTGCCGCGAAGGTTGACGCCCATGCTCTCCAGCTTACGCAAGTCTTCCGGCCGGCCATAATTGGCGTAAACCAATTCTCCTTCAACATCGCCGGAGGGCGAGAATCCGTTAAAACCGGGGGTGACCCGCGGATCATTTTGAAAGGGATCGTCGGAGACATGTTCCGGCGACGGGCCGTGCATTTTCAATCCCGCCGGGGCGGTGGCATCGACGCTGATCTCACCCGGCAAGTTCATCCAGACCTTGTACTCGATAATTTTGGTATCCAGCCCGGCGGCGCGGAATTTTTCCGCGACGTAGTCAGCCGTCTTCTTGTCCTCGACAGATCCGGCGATGTGCGGCTCGGCGGTGAGGATGCGCAGGTGTTCCTCGGCCAGATGAGGGTCGGGCACCGCCATGAAACGCGCATCGATCGCGGCCTGGGGCGCGAAATCGCGGAACCCGAGGGGCGAAGAAATATTTTGCAGGGCAGTCTGCGGCGAAGAAGTCTTCACAGAAGAAGACCGGGGTGTCGAAGACTGGCCCGCCGAAGAACCGGCTGCAATCGCCAGAAAACAACCCAGCGCCACGGCCGGGCCAACGAAAATTCGTGATTTAGATTTCAAAACCATCTCCCTATGAACCGCGTGTAAAGAGTTGGATGCCGGAACAGCTTACACTATGTACAACGCCCTCATGGAGCCTCCGGAGCCATTCTCAAAGTTTGAGCAACTCGAAATTTTCGAGGACGCGGTTCGCTCCGACCCAGCCTCTCTCGAAGAGCGAGTGGTGGCGGATGATTTCCCGAGTTTGACTGAGACCGACGCAGCGGGCTCGGCCGAGCACCAGGCCGTGGCGGCAGCCTCCGCTCCGCCTTCCCACGGAATGCCTCGCATGCTGCGCGCGCTGCGGCACCGCAACTTCCGCAATTTCTGGATTGGCAACTTCCTCTCCAACATCGGCACCTGGATGCAGAACATCGCCCAGGGCTGGCTGGTGCTCGAGCTGACCAATTCACCCTTGTGGCTGGGGGTGGTAAGCTTCGCCGCCGCCGTCCCCATGCTGATCTTCGCGCTACTGGGCGGGGTCATTGCCGACCAGGTCGATAAACGGCGGCTCATTATGGTGACCCAATCCGCCATGATGATCTTCGCCTTCGTGCTCGCGGGATTGTCATATTTCAAAGTCATCACCGTGCACCAGATCATCGCCCTGGCGTTTCTCAACGGCGTGGCGCAGGCGCTCAACATGCCCAGCTACCAGGCGCTGGTGCCGCAGCTCATTCCTCCCGAGGACCTGACCAACGCGGTCGCCATCAACTCGGCACAGTTCAATCTCTCTCGCGTCCTGGGCCCGACCCTGGGAGGCTTCGCCATGGCCTGGATCGGGGTCACCGGCAACTTCTTTCTCAACGGCATCAGTTTTATCGCCGTGCTGTTTGCCCTGACCCGCATCAACTTTCCCACCCGGGACGCGCCCCCGGAAGGCGGCCTGTGGAAGCGCTTCCAGGAAGGATTTAACTTTGTTTTTTTTGACCCCGGCAACGCCATTATCAGGACCCTGGTGCTGGTGATCTGCATTGCCAGCCTGTTCGCCATTCCCTACATGTCGTTTGTGCCCTACTTCGCCAGGGACATCCTGCATTCCGGCGAGCGCGGCCTGGGTTACTTGATGGCGTGTTCGGGCTTGGGAGCGTTCCTGGGCGCGGCCACCATCGCTTACACCGGAAAGGTGCGCAATCGCGGAAAATTCGTGGCCATCTCCGGCGCCGCATTTTTCTGCGCCATCATCATCTTCAGCCTTTCCCACAAATTCTGGATCTCAGCCGTAACCCAGGTGGCGGCGGGATACCTGATGATCATGATGGTGGCCACCATCAACACCCTGCTGCAGGAGCTGACCACAAATCAAATGCGGGGAAGGGTGATGAGCATCTACGGGGTGGCGTTCCTCGGGCTGGCCCCCGTGGGAAGTTTGGCCAGCGGCGCGCTTGCCCACCTGATCAGAACATCGACCGCCATCGCCGG
>JBBSHD010000043.1:0-11566 GCA_038253455.1 Terriglobales bacterium
AGAAGCAGCTCCTTCTCCCAGGAGCACTACGCCGGTTAGGCGAGCATGCAACAGGTAGGCAGGGCAGATCAAAGGCAGGCTGCGCGTAGAACCAATTCGAACGCCGGGTGAGTGCATTGATTCAGGCTGGGGCTCCTGGCGCTCTATAGGAAACAAAAGGTTCCTCGGCTTCGCTCGAAATGACAATTCATTTAAAACGTGCGCTCCGTCCCTGAGGATATATAAAACGTGCGTCTGTTCCGGAGGATATCTAAAACGTGCGCTTTCTCCCGGGCTATATCTAGAACGTGGCTTCCGTCCCGGAGGAATCAATAATTTTCGGGGTGTGCAACAGCCGCCTGGAAGTCCGCGGCGTCCACCGGAAAACCATACCCACTCCTTCTTATCATTCGCTGACTAGGCCCTCTCATTCCGGCTCTGCATTGAGGATAGGGAAGCATCGGCCTCTTCCGCGCATCCCACGACGCCCGCTTACAATGGATTTGCATGGAATCTACGCGAACAAAGAAAACCACCAGGCCTGCGAAGCGCAAGAATGCGGCTCCCGTCGAAATCCTGCGCGAGCCCCAGCTCACGGCACTGCCGTGGTTGGTGCATGGTTTCAGTACCCGCGCCGGCGGCCATTCCACCGTGTATGGAAAGTCGTCCCTGAACCTGGGGTTCACATCCACTGACAACCAGGCGGCGGTGGAGAAGAATCGCAAGGCCTTTGTGGAAGCACTCACCGGCCGGCAAGCCAAAGCGCCCATGGCGCTCGTCACTATGAAGCAAGTGCACAGCGACCACATTCATGTCATTACCCAATTCCCAGGCGTGGCGAAAACCCCGCTGACCGGTGACGGCATGGTCACCAGCGTCCCGGGATTGCTGTTGGCCATTCAGACGGCTGACTGCCTGCCCATCCTGCTGGTGGATAAAAAGAAAAAAGTCGTGGCCGCGGTGCATGCCGGATGGCGCGGCTCGCTGCAGCGCATCGCGCAAAAAATGGTGGGAACCATGCAGAGCCAGTTTGCCTGCGACCCCCGCGATATTCTTGCGGCCATCGGACCGGGGATCCACCGGTGCTGCTACTCCGTAGGGGTCGAAGTTCGCAGCGAATTCGAATCGCAATTTGAATATGCCGGGGAACTGTTCGATGAGGTCTTCGATTCCGATCCGGTGCACCTGAAGTACCCGCTGCTGTTTCTGACCGCACGCGCGCCCGGCCACAGCGAGCTGGGGCCGCAGACCCATCTCGATTTAGTGGGGGCCAACCGCCGCCAGCTTGCAGACGCGGGAATCCCCGCAAAGAACGTGGCGGCTTCGCCATTCTGCACCGCTTGCCGCACCGGCATGCTGTTCTCCCACCGTGCGGAGCAGGGAAACACCGGCCGCATGATGGCCGCGATCGGCATTAACTCTTAAGCGACAGGTTACTTCGGTTACAGGTGAATTGCGCCCTGGCTGTGGGATATTGAACTTTCCCCCGCATCAAAGGTACCTGGTGACCCTATGACTTCCGGTTATGTAATTCAAGAAACTGCCTTCTCGCATAGTGACGGCCCGATCTTCACTATGAAGCGCATCCTCGGCCTGGCGCTGGTAATTGGCGCCATGATGCTGGCCTTCGTATGCCTGTTACTGGTAACTCCGGGAAACCCGGTCTTTCGCGCGATGAATTCCGCGGTGACCGCGGAAAATGATCGCCTCATTCTCGGGCCCTATCCCCTGAAGGACGATTATCCCGCGCTTAAAGTCCAAGGGGTCAAGACCATTGTGACTCTTCTCGATGCGCGTCTTCCTTATGAAGGTCTTCTGCTGGAGCGCGAGAAAGAAATGGCGGAGCAGAATGGAATCGAGGTCTTGAACGTCCCCATGACCAGCATCCTGGGCCATTCTCTTGGCGGCAATTATTCGGGGAGCGCCGAGCAGGCGGCCATGGCGGTGGAGCAGGCTTCAGGCCAGGGCAAGGTGTACTTGCATTCCTACCTGGGATCGTACCGGGTGCAGACCGTGGCCGGAATATTGAGGGGTTACCATCATCCCGTGGAAGCCGCGGCGGAAAGCGACCGTCCGGGAGACGGCGCCCTGCTCAACAACGCCCGCATGGCATTCGACGCCGGCCGTTATAACGACACCATCGCGCTGCTGGGCCAGATCAATCGCCTCACCAGCCCGGGAGTGACCATAAGGGGATGGGCGCAGTACCGCCTGGGAAATATCAGCGAAGCGCAAAATGATTTTGCCGCCGCCATCGCCGGCAATCCGGACGACGCGGAAGCCGCCACCGGGCTGGCGTACACTCATCTGCGGATGGGCGATCTAGCGGTTGCGGAAAAGATGTTCCGCCGGGTCATCGCCGCCGACTCCAACAACATCAATGCTCAACAGGGCCTGGGGATGACGTTGTTCCGCTCCGCCCGCCACGAGGAAGCGCGAGTCGTCCTGCGCAAAACATTGTCCAGCGACCCTGACAATACCGAGGTACGCGAGACCTTGGCCAAGATCGAGCCATAACTCGCCGCATTTCTCGGGCGGCCGTCGAGGTAGGTGGGCTACCTTCGCCGCCGCTGGCGCTGGCAAGCGTTTTACAATTTGTGCTTATTCCCTGCCATAATATCTGCGGTTTGATCGCGCTCTCAATTCATGGGACGCGCCGTCTAACACCGCATCCATGATTAACCGAGAACCCATTAAGCTGGCGATTGATGCCCTGCGTGGGCACAAGCTGCGCTCTTTTTTGACCTTGCTGGGCGTCATTATCGGGGTGGCGATGGTGATCGCCGTGGTTTCGGTCATCCAGGGCCTGAATGACTACGCCACCTCGCGCATCATGGAGTTTGGCTCCACGTCGTTCAACGTTTCAAAATTCTCCCAGGGCTTTACCTCGCTCGATGATTTCGCGCGGGAGTCGAGGCGCAAGAACCTCACCCTCGACGACCTTTACGCCATCGCCCGGGGCTGCGTCGATTGCCAGTTGACCGCCGGCGTATTCAACGAAAACAAGACCCTGAAACACAAAGGGCTCACGGTGGAGAACTGCGACCTGCGCGGCGTCACCATGGAGGCGCCCTTCATCGGCCAGGTGATGGAGTTGCAGTCCGGCCGCCATTTCGCCGCCGTGGATATCGATCACTCCCGCTACGAAGCCATCATCGGCGCCGATGTGGCCGACCGTTTGTTTCCTACCGAAGACCCCATCGGCAAGGAATTGCTGATCGATGGGCACGCCTTCACCGTGTTGGGAGTGGCGGCCAAGACCGGAGAAGTATTTGGCCGCTCGCAGGACACCTTCGTACGTATTCCGATTACGGTGTTTGCCAGAATGTACAACACTACCGCGCGATCGCTTTATATCGAAGTGCAGTCGCGCACCCCGGAGCAGATGCACCTGGCCATGGATGAAACCCGGGTAGTGCTGCGCAACCGGCTGCATCGCATGTACAAGGATGATGATGGTTTTTCCATCGCCTCCGCCGATACTTTTCTCGATCTGTGGAAGCAGACCACCGGTTCCATCTTCATGGTGACCATAGCCCTGGCATCGATCGCCCTGGTGGTGGGCGGAGTTGTGCTGATGAACATCATGCTGGTCTCGGTGACCGAACGGACCCGCGAGATTGGCGTGCGCAAAGCCCTGGGGGCGAAGCGCTCCGATATTCTCAGCCAGTTTCTCGCCGAATCAGTGTTGCTGGCCGGCGCCGGAGGCGTTCTCGGAGTGATGACCGGCCTGCTGGTGGCTTTTCTGGTCTCGATTTTTTCTCCTCTGCCCATGGCGGTGCGGCTGTGGGCGATTCTGCTGGGGGTGGGGGTGGCGTCATCCATCGGCCTTTTCTTCGGCATCTATCCCGCGCACACCGCTTCTAAATTGGATCCCGTGGTCGCCCTGAGGGCGGAATGACGATGTTCTGGCAGGTGTTCAAGCTTTCCGCGGAAAATATTCGCGGAAACAAGATCCGTTCCGCGCTTACCGTGCTGGGCGTCGTCATCGGCGTGATGTCGGTCATCTTGATCGCCAACATTATCTCCGGGCTCAACGGCGTGGTTTCCCGCAATATCCAGAGCCTGGGATCCAACATCGTCACCGTATCCCGGCTGCCCAGCTTCAACAACCAGCGGCTCACTGAAGAGCAGCGGCAGCGCAAGGAGCTGACCCTGGGGGATGCGGAGGTCCTGCGCCACGAGGCCGCCAACGTGGACATGGTGACCAGCATGTTGATCCTCGACTTCGCGCGGTTTCCCAATCCCAACGTGCATTACGGCAACGTCCACGGCGCCAACGTAAAGATATTGGGAGTCGAGCCCGACTATATCAACGTCTATGTCTCCAATGTGCATTCCGGGCGATTCCTCAGCGAATCCGATGTGAACCATCGCACCAGCGTGGTGGTGATCGGCTCCACCGTCGCGGCCACCATGTTTCCCAACCAGAACCCGGTGGGCAAGTCCATTTATTTTGAGAGTGACGTCTTTGACGTGGTGGGAGTGCTCGATCCCCGCGGCAGCATGTTTGGCTTCGATCGCGACAACTTCATCTGGATTCCCGTCACCACCATGCTGAAGCTGCATCCTGAATCGAAATACGATGTCCAGATTGCCATGCGCGCGGCCCACCAGCAGGACATTCCCCGCGTCATCGACCAGGTTACGGAAATCATGCGCCGCCAGCGGCGGGTCAGCTTCAACCAGAATAATTCGTTCGAGGTCGGCTCCCAGAACCAGTTCATGGATTTCTACCAGCAGCTTACCGGAGGGGTTTACCTGGTGGCGCTGGTGATCGCGTCGATCGCGCTGATGGTGGGCGGCATCGGGGTGATGAACATCATGCTGGTGTCGGTGACCGAGCGCACCCGCGAAATCGGCGTCCGCAAAGCCATTGGCGCCCGGCGGCGCGACATCCTGATTCAGTTCCTGCTGGAGGCGATGGTGCTGACCGGCGCCGGGGGGGCCATCGGCATCATGATGGGCGCCGGACTCAGCATGCTCATCAACCTGCTGTCGCCGGTGCCGTCGCAAATTTCCATACCCTGGGTCATCGCCGCGTTCAGCACGTCAGTCTCAGTCGGATTGTTCTTTGGCATCTATCCCGCGGCGCGCGCCGCCAAGCTCGACCCGATCGATGCCCTGCGCTACGAATAACGCGGTAGTGGGAGCAGAAAGCTAGCTCACCGCCACTTTATCCAGCAGCTGCGACCAGTGGCGTTCCTGCCGTTTCTTCCAGCCGTCCTTCTGGTAGGCATAGCCCACGATCAAGGGCGCCGCCAGGGTGGCTTCGCTGTACACCATCTGTTCGTACGCGGTATCGACCTTGCCCCAACTGCTGGCTTCTTTGAGGGTGCTGCTGGAAAGCGCGCCGTCGCGGACGTCGGCCACCGTAATCTGGATTGCATATTTATGCATCGGAGCATCCTCGCCGAGGACTTCGGCCGCGACCACGATGTCCTGCGCGAAGTTCTTGGGGACCCCGCCGCCGATCATGAACAGGCCGGTGCTGGGGTTCTTCATCTTGAGCTGGGTGAGCTCGTAGAAATCCTTGACGCTGTCGATGGAAACCTTGGGCTTGTCGCCGCGCTCATGCTGGTGTGCCACCAGGCCGAAGCCCGCCGAGCAATCGCTGAATGCGGGGCAGAAGATGGGCACATCCTTGCGATAGGCTTCGAGGACGATGCTGTCTTTGGTCTTGGCATGGCCGTCTTCGAGGTAGGCGCCCATGGCGCGGATGAATTCCCGCGATGAATACGGCCGCGGCTCCAGGCTGTCGGCGATCTTCTGGGTGGTCTCGTCGCAGATGCGAAGCTCGTCCTCGTCGATCAGGGTGTCGTAAATGCGGTCGATGTGCAGGTCGCGCAGCGCGCCGTCTTCCATGCCCGACTTCACGCTGTCCTGACCCAGGTAATGATGGAAGCCGAGGGCCTCGAAGAAATCCTGGTCCACGATGTTGGCGCCGGTGCTGACCACGGCGTCCACCATGTTGTAGCGGATCATGTCCACGAAGATCTGTTTCAATCCCGCGCTGATCAGCGAGCCCGCCAGGCAGAGAATCACGCCGCAGTCGTGGTCGCGCAGCATGCGATCGTAAATGCTCGCCGCCCGGTGCAGATCGCGGGCGCTGTACGCCATCGATTCCATAGCGCTCACCAGGTCAACCACGTTGTGGTCGGTGACCGAGAGATGTTTAATTTTTTCGCCGAGATAATCTTTTTTGCTGGGCATGGCTGGAAATCCTCGCTGGTTAATTTTAATCGCGCTGGGCAAAGCGATTGCGCGTCGCCGGGGAAGTTATTGTAAGTTGCGGAAATGCGGCGCGGGTGTCCGCCACTCACAGCATGGTGGCGGGCTCATCCGTGGGTGGCGCGGGCTCAGCTACCGCCGGACCGCTGTTCACCAGGTCTTTCAATTCCTTGCTGGGCTTGAAAAATGGGATCTTCTTGGCCGGGACCTCGACGCGCTCGCCGGTCTTGGGATTGCGTCCCACGCGCGCCTTGCGCTGCCGCGTGCGAAAGCTGCCAAAGCCGCGAATCTCAATCTTGTCGCCGGCGCGCAGGGAATTTACCACGCTGTCGAAGATGGTTTCGACGATCACTTCGCTGTCCTTGCGGGTCACTTCGACCAGCCGCGCGACTTCTTCGATGAGATCTGCCTTGGTCATAACATCCTCAATTCAAACTGGGAATCAGGAACTGGATTAGCGCCACAAATAATAAAATCCCACATTGGTCTGCATTAACTTCGCCCGCTCCGGCCAGAAATCCGAAAAGTCGCCGAACAGCAGGTCCAACACGGTGTGCCTGTCTTTCTCCGGACGCACCAGGGTCGGCTCGCCGTGGATGCCCACCGCCTTGGCGGTATCGTCCACTGCATCCTGGAACGTGCCCAGCTGGTCCACAAGTTTCAGCGGCAAGGCCTGCTGGCCGGTCCACACCCGGCCGCTGGCGAGCTTGCGCACTTCGTCTTCAGGCAGTTTGCGGCCCTGGGCGACGGCGGTCACGAACTGGCCAAACATATCGTCGATCAATCCCTGCATGTACACCCGCTCGGCCGGAGTCATCTCGCGGGTGGGCGTGCCCGCGTCCTTCAGCTCGCCCGATTTCAAAGTGATGTCATGGATCTTGGCCCAGCGCATCAGGTCGCCGTAGTTGTACCACTGGGCGATCACGCCGATGCTGCCCACGATCGACGCCGGGTTGGCGTAAATCTTGTCAGTGCCCACCGCGACGTAGTATCCGCCGCTGGCGCCCACGGTCTCCACCGCCGCGACGATGCGCTTCTTCTTCCGCTCGCGCAGCCGCTTGACGGTCTCGTACATCTCCTGCGAAGCCGCCGCCCCGCCGCCGGGCGTGTTCACATGAATGATGATGGCCTTGATGGAATCGTCGTCAGCGTACTTCTTGAGCTGGGTGATGAAGGGCTTCGATTGCAGGATCACCCCTTCGAGGTCGATCACGGCGATTTTATCGCCAAACCCGCCAAACTCGGTCTTATCCTGGTGCCGGAGTGAAACGTAAACCAGGCTGAAAACCGCCAGAACAAAGAGAAAAAATCCCCCGCCCCCAACCAATACCCATGTTAAAACGCGTGATTTCGGTTCATCGGTCATAAAAATTTAGTTTACACCCTTCGCGGAAGTGAATTCTTGCGGCGGACATTAAGCAGCAGAGAAACTTCTGCCTCGGGAAGAACCATTCAAACCCATCTGACGCACAATCACCCGCAAAGCGCGAGGCATGACGCGGATGTTGACCGGGGTCAACCCTGAAGGCTCGCCATCGGCGTAAATCATCAGCGGCGGTTCCGCCTCCAGCCGCATATCCGCCCCGCGAAATGTGATGACCTCGCGCATGTGAACGTGAGCGCCGGAAAATATTCCAGGCAGGTTTCGCAGCAGACGGAGCTTGCCGCAGTGGCTGACGAAACACGCGTCCAGCAGGCCATCGTCGAGTTTCGCCTGGGGCGCGATGAGCATCCCGTCGCCGTAGCGCGGAGTATTGGCGATGGCGGCGAACCATGCTGGTCCCGCCGCTTGTTGCCCGCTGCTCGCGCGCACTGACATTTGCACCGGAATTGCGGCCGCCAGCGCCTGGGTGGCTGCCACCAGGTAACCGCCGTGGCGGCGCAGCCAGCCCGGCATGCGATTGGCCCGGCGGTTGGCATCGCCATCAAGGCCCGCGCCGGCTACGGCGCAAAACAAAACGTCGTGCGGCGCAGGGTCAGGCGACCGCATGATCCTTCCGAGGTCCACTTCGCGCACCGTGCCGGAACCGGCGCAGAACTTCTCCCAAGCCGAGAGCGCTGCCGCGATCGAGCTGATTCCGAGCGAGTGTGCAAAGTCGTTGCCACTGCCCGCCGGGACCGCCAGCAGGGGAATGTTCAGCCGCACCAGCTCTGGGAGATGACGGTGGATGGTGCCGTCGCCACCGAAGATGAGTGCCACCTCAGCCCCGGCGAGGGAATCGACAAATTCCACTCCGGAGGCGCGAAAGCGTTCGAAGTGCTTGCGGTTTACGTGCGGCGCAAAAAGGGCGGCAGCTCGCATCAATTCAATTTCGTTGCGGCATGGTTAGCCAAGCGCCTCAACCTCGACGAGCTAGGGATTGGCGGTCAGACGGACGCTGACCCACTTGCGCCCCAGCCGCAACGCAAAAGTTGAGGGCACTTGCAGCTCGTAAATATGCGTGGCGATCACATTTTGATCGATCCGCATCGCTCCCTGTTTGATGGCCTTCTGCGCTTCCGTGGAAGAAGCCGCGAGGCCGGTGCGCACCAATACTTTATCCATGCGGACCGGCAGTTTTGCCGGTGATCCCGCCGGCGCGCCCGTTTGGGAATCCGCGCTCCGGTAGGCCACGTCGGCGGCGGGAATGGTAAATTCTTCGAGGTTGCTGGGCACCTCGTCCTTCTGGAACTGCTTGCCCCATCCCGCTTCCGCCTCCTGGGCGGCGGCTTCGGAATGAAAGTCCTTCACGATCAGGCGCGCCAGGTCTTGCTTCACCTTCATGGGATGATTCTTGCCGGCGGCGACCTCCTGCTGCACCCGCGCGATGCCGGCGCTGCTGAGATCGGTGAGCAGCTCGTAGAAGCGCCACATCAGGTCGTCGGAGATCGACATCACCTTGCCGTACATTTCCTGCGGAGCGTCGGTGATGCCGATGGCGTTGTTCAGCGACTTCGACATCTTCTGCCGGCCGTCGAGGCCCTCCAGGATGGGCATGGTCAGCACCACCTGCGAAGGCTGCTGGTAATGCCGTTGCAGCTCGCGACCCACCAGCAGGTTGAATTTCTGGTCGGTGCCGCCCAGCTCCACATCGGCCTCAAGCGCCACCGAATCGTAGCCCTGGGCCAGCGGGTATAGCAGCTCGTGCAGCGCGATGGGTTTCTCCTGGGTGAATCGCTGGTGAAAGTCCTCGCGCTCCAGCACCTGGGAGACGGTGTATTTGGCCGCCAGGCGAATGAAATCTTCAGCGCTGAATTTGGCGAACCAGCGGCTGTTGAAATCGACGATGGTCTTGTGCGGATCAAGAATCTTGAAGACCTGCGCCTTATAAGTCTCCGAGTTGCTTTGAATTTCCTGCGGAGTCAGCGGCTTGCGCGTGACCGAGCGGCCGGTAGGGTCGCCGATCATGCCGGTGAAATCGCCGATCAGGAAGATGACCTCATGGCCGAGGTCCTGAAAATGCTTGAGCTTGCGGATGAGCACGGTGTGCCCGAGATGAAGGTCCGGCGCCGTGGGATCAAACCCGGCCTTCACCCGCAGAGGCTTGCCGCGGTCTCGCGACGCCTGCAGCTTCTGGCGCAGCTCATCTTCGCGAATAATTTCCGCGGCGCCCTTGGCGATGTATGCGAATTGCTCATCAACCGGCTTGAATTGAGGCATCGGTGCGCGGCGCTAAGACAAAGCGTGATACAAGTCGGCCTCGCGGCTTTCCGTCAGCGTGTATAGACCATCGGTCGCGTAATTCTTGAAATGGATGGCAGCGCGATGAGCGTCCAGCGCTGCCTCGTCTTTATATTGTTCATACACCAGAAAGCTTCGCGGCTCGGCGACCGACTGGTGGGCGACATACTGAATGCAGCCGGGCTCGTTGCGGCTTTCCGCCGTAAGCAGCCGAAAATACTCAGCGACCTCGCCTTCCGCGCCCGCTTTCACCAGAATTCGCACCGCCAGGACGATCATGGATTTATTGTACCGGGGTTGGGTTTAGCGAGTTGGGTTCTTAGCTGGTGCGCACAAAGCTCAAGAAGTCGTATGAAACGAAATTGGTAAACGAACATACCCCATACCCTTGTCATCCTGGAGCGAGCTCTTGCTTCTTGTTTTAGCGAAGGACCTCGCGTTTTCTTTTGGTTTCGGTTTCATGTGCGATGCAAGAATGGTTGCCGCTACTTCCCCGACGATCCAAATCCGCCATCTTTCCGCACCGACGCACCCAACTCGGCGGTTACTTCTACCGCGCCGGTCAACACCGGGTAGGGAAGCAGGTTGGCGATCTTGTCGCCGGCGTTGATGCGCGCTTCCTGCGGGCCGAAGTTTTCCATCAGGATTTTCAGTTCTCCGCGGTAACCGGCGTCGATCACCCCGGCGGTCACAACCAGGCGCCGCAACGCCATGGATGACCGGTCGCGGACCACGGCGCCCATGGGCTCGCCTGCGGGGCCGAAGATCTCCACGGCGATCCCGGTCTTGATCTGCCCCATCGCTCCCGAGGGAATCACCAGGGGCTCGGCGGCGTAAAGGTCATACCCCAGGTCCTCGCCGGGATGGGCGACCGTGGGCGCCACTGCCCCGGCCTGCAATAGTTTCACTCGTAACATTTGCGGGAAAATTCCTCCATCAGGATTTCTGCGATCATGACCGGCTGAACACCCGGCGGCCTTCCACTTTCCAGTCGCCGGAGAGAACCAGCGCCAGCGCCTGGCTGTAAAGAATGTGCTCCTGTTCCAGGATGCGTGCTTCGAGCGCTTCCAAAGTGTCGGAGGGCAAAACTGAAACCGCCTTCTGCATGATGATGGGGCCGTGGTCGAGGCTCTCATCGACGAAATGCACCGTGCACCCTGTGATCTTGACGCCGTGTTCCAGCGCCTGTTGTTGCGCCCCCAGGCCGGGAAACGCGGGCAGCAGTGAAGGATGGATGTTCAGGATCCGCTCGGCAAACCCCCTCACAAACAGCGGGGAAAGCAAGCGTAAGTAGCCCGCCAGGCACACCCAATCCACTTTTGCCGCCTGCAGCGCAGCGATCACCGCGGCTTCGTGTTGCTCGCGTTTCATGCCCGTGGAAGGAATCACTTCGACTGGAAGTCCACGGCGGCGCGCGGCGGAAATGCCGGCCGCCTCTTCGCGGTTGGAGATCACGATGGATATATTTGCGGGTAGCTTACCCGCAGCCACCGAGTCGGCGATGGCCTCGAAGTTGGAACCCCTGCCGGAAAGTAGAATGCCCAGATTTTGCATGGCGGTCATTTGTGTACTCGGTGTCTGTGCGTTCTCCAGCCAGTGAGCATTGATCCGCGAACGGTGACCCGCGAACGGTATCTGCGGCCGGCTATGAATAAATCACTTTGTGGCCGCCCTTTTCCACGCGGCCAATAACAT
>JBBSHD010000044.1:0-11407 GCA_038253455.1 Terriglobales bacterium
AATCTCGGGGGGAAATTTTCACGGACAGCCTCTGGCGTTTGCCCTCGATTACATGGCCATTGCGCTCACCGCCCTGGGCGGAATTTCCGAGCGCCGCATCGAGCGCCTGGTCAATCCCGCACTCAATGAAGGCCTGCCGCCTTTTCTCGCCACCGGCGCGGGGCTCAACTCGGGATTCATGATGGCGCAAGTCACCGCCGCCGCGCTGGTGGCCGATAACCGCGTGCTCGCCCATCCCGCGTCGGTGAGCTCCATCACCACCTCGGGCAATAAAGAGGATTTCGTTTCCATGGGCATGACCTCGGCCAACAAACTGAAACAGGTGCTGGTAAACACGCGCATGATCCTGGCCATCGAGGCTCTCGCCGCCGCCCAGGCCCTGGACTTTCTGGCGCCGCTGCAAACCGGAGCGCGCGCCCGCAAAGCCTATGCGGCCATACGCAAGGTGAGCCCAAGGTTGACCGAAGACCGCGCCATGGCGGGCGATTTCGAAAAGTCGGCCGCCTTGATCGCCAGCGGAGAGCTGGCGCAAATTCTTAATCAGCAAAGGCGTGCTACTCCCTGACTGGTTCAACCGGAGCTGCGGAACCCGCCAGGCCCAGTTCCCCGGCAACTCCGCGCATCGCTTCGATGCAGAAGCGGATGTGCTCCTCAAGATCCCGACCCAGGTCGGCGGCGCCGTTAATAATGTCGTCGCGATTGACGCTACGCGCGAAGGCTTTGTCCTTCATCTTTTTTTTCACTGAGCCGGCTTCGACCTCGGCCAAAGATTTTCCCGGCTTCACCAGGGCGCTGGCGGTGATAAAGCCGGCCAGTTCGTCGCAGGCAAACAAACTTTTCTCCATAAGTGTCTCCCGTTTCACGCCCGAGTAATCCGCGTGCGAGAGAATGGCGCGCCGCATGTCTTCCGGCCAGCCCTGCTCTTCCAGAATTTTATTGCCGACAAACGGATGCTCCTGCGGCGTCGGATATTTCTCGTAATCGAAATCGTGCAGCAATCCGGTGAGGCCGTATTTCTCCTCGTCCTCTCCCCACTTGCGCGCGTAGGCGCGCATGCAGGCCTCCACCGCCAGCGAATGTTTGCGCAAACTTTCCGAGGGGGTGTATTCACAAAGTAAACGCCAGGCCGACTCGCGGTCTCTCAGGTTTTTTTCCATGTTTTCGCCCTTGTTTCTCCCGGTTATTTGGATGCCGCTTCCTGTTTCTTACCAGATTCTTCTTGACAAGCCTGCCTCTATGCCGCAGAGTACCCCCTGACTTTGATTGGGTTCGTGGGAGCAAGGAATTTTTTTCTCCGGCGAATCCGAATTACCAGGTGTTTCGGCTAACCCCGGGCCCCTGGGGAGCGCCCCGCTCTGGCGGCTCCTAAAACCTGATGGCCACCACCCTTGCTCCCGTGGACTCACGGGAAGTTGTTCGCTGCGACCATTGCTCGCTTGTCCAATTCCGGACCATGAACAGTTTATGCCGGAAGTGCCATACCTCGCTCGACGAGGAAATCCCTGAACCCATCCAGGTCGTGGCTGCACCCGTCGAGACCGGTAATGGTCATGGACATCGCCGCTTTCAGATCGCAGTCGCGATCCGTTCCCTGCGGCATCGCGGAGGATTGAGCCAGCGCCAGCTTGCGCTGCGCATGCATGTCCCTCGCACCTACGTTTCCAAGATTGAGAACGACAAAGCCACCCCCACCCTGTCGTCGCTGGAGCGTCTCGCCCTCGCCCTCGAAGTGACTGTCTCCGATCTATTGGATAGCTGCGGCCATAGCCATGACGAACAGGTGCGTGAGCTCCTGTCAGACGAGTTCATCTCCTCGCTGGCCCCCTTCGTCTGCAAGCTGGATCCGCTGCAACGCCAGACGTTCCTGACCCAGGTAAGAGAGCTGACCACGCGGCCGAGACGCAACGCGTAAGTGCGATTCGGAAGGCAAGCAGAGCCGGGAAAAAAATTCCCGGCTCTTGCTGTTGCTTGTCGCCTTTCGCCTAAACCTTTCTGTTTCATTGAGGGTGGCAGATCGTTATGTTTCCAGATTTGTTCATGCTCTGGATGAGAGTCCAAGGCAGGCTGCGCGTAGAGCCTGAGCATGGACGGAGCGAGAGTGGAGCTGGGCTTGCTGTTGCTTGTCGCCTTTCGCCTAAACCTTTCTGTTTCATTGAGGGTGGCAGATCGTTATGTTTCCAGATTTGTTCATGCTCTGGATGAGAGTCCCAAGGCAGGCTGCGCGTAGAGCCTGAGCATGGACGGAGCGAGAGTGGAGCTGGGCAGGTTGTCCTGACGCCAGTGAAACAAAAGGTTCCTCGGCTTCCGCTCGGAATGACAATTCCTTAGAGGGGGAGGTTCGCTTGCCCCGCCCCTTGCCCTCGCGCCCACCAACTTATATTCCACTTTATGCCATAAAGCGGTATACTCAGTTTGACCCGAGGGGGTTCCCCTGGGCCCGCCAGGAGTTTACTTGCTCAAGACCATTCCTTCAGGATTCAACCGACAGGAAGCCGAGCTCTATCGGGAATTGACCCTGAGCCATCTCCCAAAACATATCGCCATCATCATGGATGGCAATGGGCGCTGGGCGAAGAAGCGCCACCTCCCGCGCATGGCCGGACACCGCGCCGGGGTCACCGCCGTCCGCGAAACCGTGGAGACCGCGGCCCGCACCGGGATCGAGTCTCTCACCCTGTACGCCTTCTCCGTGGAAAACTGGCAGCGCCGCCCCTCCGGCGAAGTGGATTTCCTGATGCGCCTGCTCCGCACTTATCTGCGCCGCGAAGTTTCCACACTGAACAAAAATAATATCCGCTTGGAATATATCGGACGCAGCCACCAGCTCGCGCCTGAAGTGCAGGAAGACATGCGCATCTGCCGGGAGGCCACCGCCAAAAATACCGGCATGTGCCTGACCCTGGCCCTGAATTACGGCGCCCGGTCGGAACTTGTGGACGCCTTCAACGCAATCGTGCATCAGGCCGCAGCCAACGGCGGGATCAAGCATCTGAAGATCGACGAAGCTGGGATTGAGAAACATCTCTACACCCACAACCTGCCCGATCCCGACCTGGTCATCCGCACCAGCGGAGAAATGCGCTTGAGTAACTTCCTGCTGTGGCAGGTGGCATATTCGGAGATTTATGTGACCGAAAAACTATGGCCGGATTTTCGCGGAATCCATCTCCTCGAAGCCATCCTGGAATATCAAAAGCGCGAGCGCCGCTACGGCGGCCTGGGACAGCAAAGCCATTCCGAATAATTCCATTGCACAGAAATTATTAGAGTTGTCATTCCCAGCGAAGCCGGGAATGCTTTGTTCACCCGCAACACCCACCCCCGCAGGCCGATGGGTTTTGCGTGGTAGTCTGTTCAATCGTAGTCTGTTGAATCGATGAAGAGGATACTCACCGCGGTTGTGCTCATTCCGGTCGTGCTGGCGCTGGTGTTCCGCGCGCCCATCTGGCTTCTGGCCGCTGCCATCGCGGCCCTGGCGCTCCTCGCCGCCCGGGAATATCTCGACATCGCCGCCGCCTACAAGATCCAGCCCTTCCGCCTGATCACCTATCTCGCGGTGCTCATTTTTTGTCTCACTCCGGTTTTTTCCGCCGACGTGCGCGACCTGCGCATGTTCTGGGCGTTCCTGGCATCGGTCCCTTTCCTGTTCCTGATCGCTTGCATGACTCGCCCCGACCTCTCGACTGCGCTTCCCGCCGCCGGAATTTCTTTGCTGGGATGCATCTACATCGGGTTCCCTTTCTTCTCCCTGTTGCAGGCCCGATCTTTTCCCGGCGGATGGTTCAGCGTTCTGCTGGTTCTATTCGTGGTCTGGAGCGGCGATATTTTTGCCTATTACATCGGCCGTTCTTTCGGCCGCACCCCTTTTGCCGCGCGCATCAGTCCCAAGAAAACCTGGGAAGGAGCGATCGCCTCGTTTCTGGGAAGTATTCTTGTCGCGGTGTTGCTGTTCGCTCACGCCGGCGACATCGCCCGCTGGGCTCTATCGGCCCACCTGCTGGTGGGGTCGAACCAGGCCGTCGCGCCACCGATATTGCCGCTGCAGATTGCGCTGGCCGCAGCCATCAACGTGGCAGCACAAATCGGCGACCTGGTCGAATCCATGATCAAGCGCGGCGCCAGCGTCAAGGATTCCGGCACCCTGCTTCCCGGCCACGGCGGTGTGCTTGACCGCGTGGACGCGTTGCTCATGGCCGCTCCATTTGCTGTGTTAGTATCCCTGCTGATCACCGTAAATTGACTGCCTTGAACCTCTTCCTCTTCCCATTCGGGCTGCAATTCTCATGAAGCGCATCGCCATCCTGGGTTCCACCGGCTCCATCGGAACCTCTACATTGAGCATTTGCGAATCCTATCCGGAGAGGTTTTCGGTGGTGGCCCTGGCCGCCGGAAGCAACCTGGATCTGGTCCTCGCACAGGCCAGCCGCTGGCGTCCGCAGATAATTTCGGTCGCGGCCCCCGACGACGCTGTCTCGCTGAGATCAAGACTCGCCGACGCGAGACTAAAAAATATTGAAGTGGTTCATGGCGCCGCGGGCGCGATCGCCGTTGCCACCCATTCCGCCGCCGATTTCGTGGTCAGCGCCATCGTCGGGGTGGCCGGCCTCGAAGCAACTTACGAGGCGGTCAAAGCCGGCAAACAGGTGGGACTCGCCAACAAGGAATGCATGGTGGCCGCGGGAGAGTTGATTACCGCCGCCGCCCGCCGCAGCGGAAAGCCGCTGCTTCCCATTGATAGCGAGCACAACGCCGTGCACCAGTGCATGCGCGCCGGTTCGGCGGTTGAAGTCAAAAAAGTCTGGCTCACCGCGTCCGGAGGCCCGTTTCTCGACACCCCGGCGTCGGCTTTCGATTCCATCACCGTGGAGCAGGCGCTCAACCATCCCACGTGGAAAATGGGCAGGCGCATCACCATCGATTCCGCCACGCTGATGAACAAGGGATTCGAAGTCATCGAGGCCTGCCGGCTTTTCGACATTCCTCCCGCGCAGGTCGGAGTGCTGGTGCATCCCCAATCCACAATTCATTCGCTGGTTGAATTTGTGGATGGCAGCATCCTGGCGCAGCTCTCGGTCACCGATATGCGCCTGCCGATTCTGTACGCGCTTTCGTATCCCGAGCGTGTGCCTTCCACCCTGGATTTTCCCCTGTCGGAGATCCGGCGCCTCGATTTCTCGCCGCCCGACCTCGAGAAATTTCCCTGCCTGCGGCTGGCATACGAGGCCGCGGCCGCCGGGGGCGCTGCCACCGTCGCGTTGAACGCGGCCGACGAGGTCCTGGTCGCCGCCTTCCTCGACGGCGCAATCCGCTTCACCGATATCCCTCGTATAATGGAAGTAGTCTTGAGTGCGACCGGGGCGCGGCGCCCTGAATCCATTCGGGAAGTGCTGGAGATGGATGCGGAAGCCCGCCGCCTCACCACGGAAAAGGTTGGGCAGGCCCGCATTTGAACCATCCGCGAGCCGGTTTCGGCGGCCTGAAAATTAACGTTATCGGGCTGCTTTCTTCATCTAATAAACAGGCCGGCCAGTAACAAAATCCATCAGGAAGTTGCTTGTGTTGAATTTCGTCATCACGTTGCTTTCGGTAGCGGTCCTGCTAGGGACGTTGATTCTGCTACACGAGTTTGGGCACTTTGCCACCGCCAAGCTGTTCGGCATTCGGGTCGAAGTTTTCGCCATCGGCTTCGGGAACCGGATCGTTGGGTTCAGGCGGGGTGAGACCGAATACCAGTTGAACATGATCCCGCTCGGTGGATACGTAAAGATGTCCGGCGAGAACCCCATGGAATCCCAGGGCACCGGCGATCCGCGCGAATTCATGTCGCACCCGCGCTGGCAGCGCCTGCTGGTGGCCATCTCCGGCCCCACCATGAACATTACCCTGGCCATCGCGCTGCTTACCGGCATCTTTATGGTCCATTTTTCCTACCCGGCATTTCTCGATCAGCCCGCCGTGATCGGCTGGGTGGCAGATAAATCACCCGCCGCCAAAGCCGGCATCCTTCCCGGCGATCGCATCGTGCAGCTCGATGGCATGAACAATCCCACATGGGAAGACGTGTTGCCCAAGGTGGGCATGAACGCCGCCCAGCCGCTCGATCTCACCATCCAGCGCGGCAGCGAATCCCTGCATAAGACGCTCGTACCCGAGGGCGGCCCTGAACAGTTGGGAGACGCGGGGTGGAAGGAAGACCAGCCTAACGTCATTACCGACCTCAGCCCGGGGATGCCTGCCGCCAACGCCGGGATGAAAGAGGGCGATGTCATCACCGCGCTCGACGGCAAACCGGTGCGGTCCCTGCCCGCGATCATCCAGTACCTGCAAGATACCAAAGGCAAGCCTGTGGATGTGACCGCCACCCGCGATGGCCACGACATCCATTTTGCCCTCACTCCAGTCCTGGCCAACGTTGAAGGCAGCGATAAGCACTACCGCATTGGATTCGGGTCGCAACCCATGCGGGTCTCGCGATTGCCTTTCGCCGCTGCGCTTTCGAAATCAATTGAAGAGAACCGCCGCAGCTCCCTCCTCATCGTGGAGCTGGTCAAGAAAATGGTGCAGCGCAAGATCTCGGTCAAGCAGATGGATGGCCCCATCGGCATCGCGCGCGCCTCCGGAGCGGCCGTCCGGCAAAAAGGCTGGATTCCGTTTCTCGAGTTAATGGCGGCCATCAGCCTGAACCTCGGGATCTTCAACCTGTTTCCCATTCCCATTCTCGACGGCGGCATGATCCTGATGCTGTTGATTGAAGGCACGATCCGCCGCGATATCAGCCTTCGCATCAAGGAGCGCATTTATCAGGCCGCAT
Organism: Terriglobales bacterium; assembly: GCA_038253455.1. Classification (GTDB taxonomy): domain Bacteria; phylum Acidobacteriota; class Terriglobia; order Terriglobales; family Acidobacteriaceae; genus JBBQWT01. The sequence continues at coordinate 6,812 of JBBSHD010000044.1, forward strand.
TCGTCTTCCTCGTGCTGTTTGCGACGCTGGTAATTTATAACGACATCGCCAAAGCCTGGCCGGGATGGGCGAAGCTTCTGTCATGACCGGAAATCAGTAAAACAGGTTCCGCGCGAGCTTGGGGATGAACCGAAACCCGGCACTCGGAATCTAATTAGATAAGCGCCGCCACCCCGGCGCCATAGCCAGGTTCAGTTGCAGGAATTAATAATTAGCTGGTCCAGCAAAGGCGGGATATGTCGATTTTGAAGCGCAGAAAGACGGTGACGGTTTACGTGGGCGGCGTGCCCGTGGGCAGCGACCATCCGGTGGTGGTGCAGTCCATGACCAACACCGACACCGCCGATATTCCCAGGACGATTCAACAGTGTGCGGCCCTGTCGCGCGCGGGCTCAGAGTTGGTGCGCGTCACCGTCAACAATGATGCCGCCGCCAAGGCCGTCCCCGCCGTGGTCGAGGGCCTCGAAAAAATGGGACTTAAAGTTCCCATCATCGGCGACTTCCATTACAACGGGCACCTCCTGCTCGCCAAATATCCTGACTGTGCCAGCGCCCTGGCGAAGTATCGGATCAATCCCGGCAACTGCAGCATCGGCAAGAAAGACGACGACAACTTCCGCACCATCGTGGAAATCGCGGCCAAACATCAGAAGCCCGTCCGCATCGGCGTCAACTGGGGCTCGCTTGACCAGCAGTTGCTCACCCGCATGATGGATGAGAACGGCCGCCTGCCCGAGTCGGAAATGAAAGAGGCGCTCGATGTCACCATGGAAGCGATGGTGGTGAGCGCCATGGATTCGGCGGCGATGGCGGAAAAGTATGGCTTGCGCCACGACCAGATCATCCTCAGCGCCAAGGTCAGCGCGGTGCAGGACCTGGTCGCCGTATATCGCGTACTGGCCGCCCGCTCCGATTATCCGCTGCACCTGGGATTGACCGAAGCCGGCATGGGCTCCAAGGGAATCGTCAGCAGCTCCGCGGCCCTGGGCATCCTGCTGATGGAAGGCATCGGCGACACCATTCGCGTCTCGCTCACTCCCGCGCCCAACGGCGACCGCTCCGAAGAAGTACTGGTGGGCCAGCAAATATTGCAATCCCTGGGCATTCGCAGTTTCACCCCGCAAGTGACCGCCTGCCCCGGCTGCGGCCGCACCACCAGCACGTTCTTCCAGGAACTGGCGGAACAGATCCAGCACTATCTGCGCGATCACATGCCCATCTGGAAAGACAGCTACGCGGGAGTCGCGGACATGAAGGTCGCGGTCATGGGATGCGTAGTCAACGGCCCCGGAGAATCCAAGCACGCCAACATCGGCATCTCGCTTCCCGGCACCTTCGAAGAACCCAAAGCGCCGGTATTCGTCGATGGCCGCCTGTTTACCACGCTGAAAGGCGATCACATCATTGATGAATTCATCAAAATTCTCGATGAATACGTGGCGTCGCACTACGCGCCCAAGGCTGGAGACTCAGCGATAAAAGCCGATACCCCTCCCGCTGAACCAACCCAGGACACGACAGAAGAACTAGTCGCCGGCGGAATCTAGGCGGAGTCAGTAAGCAATCGCCACATGCCAAGTCCCCTGCGGCGACGAATCATCGCGCACCGCGCACGCCGAGATAAACATCGCGGCAGCGGTCGATCCAGCGATCTTCTGCACCGGTTCCGGCAGCACCCGCGGATCGCTGGTTGAATAGTGGATCTCCGACCGGTTGCGCGTCAGCTTGCGCGAAACATCGGGCATCGCGTCCACAAAATTGCGCGGCAACGGACACACCGCCGGCACTCCCTGTTTGGGCTCGACGCGCACCAATCCCGGCTCCCCGTTCTGGCCGCGCAGCCGGTTCAGCGAATCCAGCACCAGCTCCTCAACACCGGCCGGGGTCATCTCCGGAACCACGCGGGCAAAATCCTGCACCCCGTAGAGCCGGTGGTCGGGCCCGGCGACCACCCCGATGCCGCCTTCGTCAAACCGGGGGTTGAGAATGTTTTGCCGGTGGCCCGGCGAATTCATCCAGTTGATGTGCATGGTGTCGGGGTCGGGCGCGTAGGCTACGTTTTCACCGATCTCATCGAAATGCAGTCCGGTGGCAGCGACTCGCGCGCCCAGGTCCGGTTCGCCGGGGAACCGGTGGGCGAGGATTTGCCGCTGCAGCATTTCAGCCGCATGCTTGCGCGCCGCCTGCATCAGCTTGTCATTCCAGCGCAAGCGAGCGGCCCCGGCCGCTGCCCGCGCCGAGTTTAGACGGTCCCAAAGCGCGCGCTCGGATTGCGAAGGCGGCCACATCATTTCCGCAGCGGTACTGGAACCTGCCGGTCCGGCAGGGTTCGCTGTTACCGCCGGCGCGGTCTTCTGCGGAGCAGGCTTATCCGCCTTGCGGTGAAATAGTCCCGCCGCAGCTCCGGAGAGGGCCGCGCCAGACACCAGGGTGCAGCACAATAACATTCGCAGCGCCGGTGGAGGAATTATCTTGGCCATGTCAGTTCCCTGCATGAGTTTCGCATTTTTCAACAACCCGCGGCGGCGAAATCCCTAAGGTAAGAATCGTGATCGTTGCGCCTCCGTCGCCACGGGACAAACGTTGGCAGGCTTCGCCAGCAGTTTCCGCAGCCTCGCCACCACTCTGTAGATCAAGTCGCGCAGCCCTCGCGGCGCCAGCCGCAGCCACCGGGCCTGTCTTCGTCCTCGGTTGCCAAGCTGCTCGAGGATGTACAGCGAAGCATCCGATCGAGTCAGCAACACGCCCTCGCGCGTGCGGATCACGACGCTGTCGGGCAAGCCCACCCGTTGCGCGGCCGGAACACTGGCGGCAAACGTTTCCCCCTGCAGCGGCGAAAAATCAAACACCCGGCCTTCCGCATCGCGCGCCATCACCCATTTCACCGCGCCGTGACACAGGCCGCATTGACCGTCAAAAAATATGATGTCCCGCGCCGGTGAATTCGCCATAATCATATTCTAAGCATGCCAGGGCAACCTGGCTGAATGCAGCGTTGGCCTGAAGACCGCCCCTGACCAAGCCTGCGTGTAAGATGACCACAATGTCCACCGTGCTGCAGCACGCTAAGTATCAGCCGCTGGCCGCGGTGGGAATTGTCCTGGTCGTGCTGTTCGCTTTTCTCGCCATCTTCGCGCCGTGGATCGCTCCGCAAAACCCCGCATTCATCGACCTGCCGTCGCGCCTGCAGCCGCCCTCCTCGCATCACTGGTTCGGCACCGATGAGCTGGGACGCGACATCCTCTCGCGCATCATCTTCGGCGCCCGCATCTCCATGCTGGTGGGGACTTCGGTGGTCTTCTTTTCCCTGCTGCTGGGCGTGATCGTGGGCTCGCTCGCCGGATATTACCGCGGCTGGCTCGACCAGTTTCTCAACGTGGTGGTGATCAACGCTTTCCTCTCGTTTCCCGGCATCTTGCTCGCCATCGCCTTCGTGGCCTTCCTGGGTCCGGGAATTTTCAACTTGATTTTCGCCCTGGCCCTCGGCGGATGGGTGGGATACGCGCGCCTGGTTCGCGCGCAGGTGTTGGCCGCGCGCGAAAAGGAATTTGTGGAGGCCGCCCGCGCGCTGGGCGCCACCGACTGGCGCATCATCACCCGGCACATTCTCCCCAACATCATTCAGCCGGTCATCGTGCAGGCGGCCATCGGCATGGCCGGCGCAATTCTGGCGGAAGCGACGCTGAGCTTCCTGGGCCTGGGCGTGCCCCCACCCACCGCCAGTTGGGGCTCAATGCTCAACGACGCCCGCACCCACCTGTTCGATTCCCCGCACCTAGTCCTCTTTCCCGCGATTACAGTGATGCTGGCCGTGCTCTCCTTCAACTTCATCGGCGACGCGCTCCGCGACTTTCTGGATCCACGCTCCCGCCTCGCCGCCGGACTGTAGCGTCAGCGTGGTAGGCCGCTATCTCTCAGTCTTTGACCGCGTCCCCCCGCCGACCGTTGGGATTTCACCCCCTTCCCCGGTGTCACCCTGACGACCCATGGCTTTATCGGGGTGAGGAGGACCCCTACTTTTCGACAAATATTTCCCCGGGGTCTCTTTCGGCCCTCCGGATACGGATCAGGCGCGGCCCTCGACCGTCATCCTAAGGTGGTGAGTATTCGGCGGAGATGAACCATGGGGTTAGCTGAGAGTTTGCAGAGGGTAGGGATTCTTCCTCACCCCGATAAAGCCGGGGGTCGTCAGAATGACATCCCGTTGGGGGACTGGCTAAGAGCGCGGCGCGCTCGCAGTTACCACCATAAAAAACCCACGGCCGTAGCCGTGGGTTTTTAACCACGCAAGAACTACTGCACCGCAATTACCTTAGTCCCGATCACCTCACCGGAAACCAACAGCTCCACGCGGCGATTATGCTGGCGTCCGGTCGCGGTGTCATTGCTGTCCACCGGTTGGGTCTTGCCAAAACCGCGCGCGCTGGTCATGGCTGCCGGCATACCCTGGCTGACCATGTAGTCGCGTACGGAAGCCGCTCGTTTTTCTGAGAGTTCCTGGTTCATTTCGTCGCTGCCTACGCTGTCGGTATGGCCCCCGATATCCAGTTTCAGGGTCGGGTATGCCAGCAGGATGCCGCTGACCTTGGCCAAACG
>JBBSHD010000045.1:0-11285 GCA_038253455.1 Terriglobales bacterium
GAAGAAATAAATATTGGCGACGAGATCGTGAGGCGGCGCGGCTATGAATTGGGAACGAACAATTCGGAAGAAGACGCAGCGGAAAATCGCGACGTGCAAAATTACGTACAGGAAGTCGGCGCGCGGGTGGCCCGGCAGGCGCATCGCAAACTGCCGTACCGGTTTCATTACCTGCCCAACATCGGAATGGTGAACGCCTTCGCCCTGCCCGGTGGCCACGTTTTCATTGGCAAAGGAATGCTGTCACTGATGGATAGCGAAGACGAACTGGCCAGCGTGCTCGGTCACGAGATCGAACATATCGATCACTATCATTGCGCCGAGCGCGCCCAAACCGAAGCTGCCCTGGAGCGTTTGCCGCTGGGCGAGCTGGTCGCGCTGCCCATCGCGGTCTTCGAGGCCGGCTACAGCAAGGACCAGGAGCTCGAAGCCGATCGCGAAGGCACGCTGCTGGCGGTGCAAGCAGGCTATTCACCCAATGGGGCGATGCGCTTGTTTGAAACCCTGGAACGCCTCTACGGAGAAGTCATGCACCCCTCCGCGACCCCGGAGGAGGAATTGACCCAGGTCACACAGGAGGCCTTGCGCGGATATTTCCGGTCGCACCCGCTGCCCTCCGAGCGCATCGAGCAGATTCGCCGGCTCTCCGCGGAGCAAAAATGGGAACCCAGGGCGGAGCGCGATTTGCGAATCCAGAATATTTTTGCGGCCTTGCGCGCGCAAGAAGCCTTGCGGGCGCATGAGTATGCGCAAGCCGCGGCGCTGGCCAAACTGGCCCTGGCTCACGCCGCCAACGATGCGGGCGCGCTTGAGACCCTGGCGCTGGCGCAATTTGCGCAGGCCGATTTTGAAGGTTCAGCCGCAACCTTGAGGCGGTTGCTGGACCTGAAAAATCCGGCCACTCCCGTCATCAAAAAAATTCCGCTGCATGCCCGGATGTATGCGCTGGCGCTGGCCGCCACCGGAAATTACGCCCGGGCCGCCGCGCAATTCCAGGAATGGCTGGGCATCACATCCCAGCAGATCGCCTTGCAGACCGTGCCCGGGAATTTTCCCGCGCGGAATTTTAAGTCAATGCTTGCCCCCGGCGGAGCGCCGGCAATCACCGTGGATCAAGCGCTGTTCATGGCCGATGCCGCGGGATTGCGGTTGCTGGCGGGAGACAGAACCGCAGCCAACCGACTTCAGGCATCTCTGAGGATGACGGCCGCGCCCAACCTTGATGCGGATGTGATCGGCCGGCTCGGCTACTGGTCTTACCGCGCCGCTGACTATGCCAATGCGGATGCACAGCTGGGACGCGGGGTAGAGGGCCGTCCTGCGAACGCGATCATGCGTGCCCACTTTGGCTGGACGCTGATCGAAGAAGGGAAGCTGTCCACCGCGCTGCAGGAATTTGACTCAGCCGGCGACGATGGCTACGCCCACATGGGTCAGGCCGTGGCCAACTGGCTGGCGCAAAATCCCGATCAAGCTTTGAAGCAATTCGCGCAGGCCACCGCGGAGGACCCGTACTGGCTCAATCCCAAATGGGTGCAGGGGAATTCCACGGCGACGGTGATGAAGGCGTTGGAACAGATGAAGATCGAGCGCGAGAAACGCCGGCTGGCGGAGCTGGCGCGTCAGCGGAAACATTAAGCCGGATGGCCAAGTCCGCGCATGGTGGCGGCGCCTGAATCCTTCGAGACTCGCCGCGTGCCGTATAATTTATTCCATCAAATTTGTTAAAGCACTCCTGATTGAACCCAAACTTTGAGGGCAATTTTTTAATGGCTACTACTGATGTCATGGCGCCGCCTGCCGAGCAGGAAGCCGGCGCCAAGCGGATCGTTAACGATTTCAGCATTCAGGTGGCTACGGTGAACGGATCAGGTTCGCAGTCGGCCAACATGACGTTGCTGCGCAGCATTTTTTCCATGGGGATTCCGGTTTCGGGCAAAAATCTTTTTCCTTCGAACATCGCCGGGCTGCCCACCTGGTTCACGATTCGCGCCAGCAAAGATGGCTACATCGCGCGCAAGAAAGAGATTGATTTCCTGGTGGCGATGAACGCCGAAACCGCCCACGAAGATGTGATGTCGCTCACTCCCGGGGCCGCGGTGGTTTATGACGAGGTGCTGAAGCTTTCGGGCTTGCGTTCGGATTTGATTTTTTATCCGGTGCCGTTCGACAAGCTGGTGGTGCCGGTGTGTCCTGAGGCCAAGCTTCGCAAGCTGGTCAAGAACATGATCTATGTTGGGGTGGTGGCCCAGTTGCTGGGCATTGAAGTCGACAAAATCGAGAAAGCGCTCTACAAGCAGTTTGCCAAAAAGAAGAAGGCGGCGGAGCTGAACCTGGGTGCGGTGCGCGCCGGGTTCGACTATACCAAGGCCTCGTTGCCCAAGCACGACGGCCTTTTCGTCGAGGCCATGGATAAGACCGCGGGCAAGATCATCATGGACGGCAACGCCGCCGCCGCCCTGGGATCGATGTTTGCCGGGGTGACCGTGGTCACCTGGTATCCGATCACGCCGTCGTCATCGGTGTGCGAGAGCCTGATCGATTACATGAAGAAATACCGCATTGCCGCCGACGGCAAATCGACCTACGCCATCGTGCAGGCGGAAGATGAGTTGGCGGCGGTGGGAATGGTCTTGGGCGCGGGCTGGGCGGGGGCGCGCTCCATGACTTCCACGTCGGGACCGGGAATCTCGCTGATGGCGGAGTTCGTCGGCCTGGGTTACTACGCGGAAATTCCCGGAGTGATTTTCGACATTCAGCGGGTGGGACCCTCGACCGGCCTGCCCACGCGCACCGCGCAAGGCGACGTGCTTTCCACCGCGTTCCTGTCGCATGGCGATACCCGCCACATCCTCTTGTTTCCGGGCTCGATCAGCGAATGCTTCAGCATGGCCATCGAGGCGTTCGAGCTGGCGGAAAAATTCCAGACCCCGATCTTCGTCCTCTCCGACCTCGACCTGGGAATGAATAGCTGGATGAGCGACCCGTTCGAATATCCGGCGACCCCGATGCATCGCGGCAAAGTCTTGAATGCCCAGCAACTGCAGGCAGCGGGCGGCTTCGCGCGTTACAAAGACCTGGAAGGCGACGGCGTAGGCTACCGCACGCTGCCCGGAACCGACCACCCGGCAGCGGCGTACTTCACACGCGGCAGCGGGCACAACGAAAAAGGACAGTACAGCGAGCGTCCTGACGATTATCAGAACAATATGGAACGGCTGGCCCGAAAATTTGAAGGCACGCGGACCTTTGTTCCTCATCCCGAGAAAGTGGATGACCAGGGGCGAGAGGTGGGGATCATCGCCTACGGCACCACGCATTGGGCCATCACCGAATCGCTGCACCAGATGAAAAACGAGTCGGGAGTGGAAGCCGACTACATGCGGCTGCGGGCGTACCCATTTCATCCCGAGGTAGCGGAATTCATTCGCCGCCACCAGCGCGTGTACGTGGTGGAGCAGAACCGCGACGCCCAGATGCACAGCCTGCTGAAACTCGATCTCGAGCCGGCCGAAACCACCAAGCTGCGCAGCGTCCTGCACTTCAACGGGCTGCCCATCGACGCGCGATCGGTGACCCAGGAAATCGTGCAACGGGAAACTTCAAAACAGGAAGGGAAATAAGCATGGCCAGCAATGGATCGGCGACACCGCCGCCACCGGCGACCCCGGCAGCTCCGGTTGCCAACCCTCAAGTAGTTAAGATCAATCGCATCGGGCTGCCGGTGGCCGAATATAAAGGCGGACGCACCACGCTGTGCGCGGGTTGCGGGCACAACTCGATTTCCGAGCGCATTATCGAAGCCTTTTATGAAATGGGAGTGCAGCCGGAGCGCGTGGCGAAACTTTCCGGCATCGGATGCTCGTCGAAAAGTCCCGCATATTTCATGAGCCGTGCGCACAGCTTCAACTCGGTGCACGGGCGCATGCCTTCGGTGGCCACCGGGGCGCTGCTGGCCAACCGCACGCTGCTGGCGCTGGGAGTTTCCGGCGATGGCGACACTGCGTCGATCGGCATGGGACAGTTCATCCACCTCATGCGCCGCAACATTCCCATGATCTACATCATCGAGGACAACGGAGTGTACGGGCTGACCAAGGGCCAGTTTTCGGCGACCGCCGACCTGGGATCGAAGCTGAAGACCGGCGTGATCAACGACCTGCCGGCCATCGATACCTGCGCGCTGGCGGTAGAGCTGGGAGCCACTTTCGTGGGCAGATCATTTTCCGGAGACAAGAAACAGTTGCACACCATGCTGAAGGCGGCGATCTCGCACCACGGCACGGTGATGCTAGACGTAATCTCGCCGTGCACGACCTTCAACGATCATCTGGGCTCAACCAAGTCATACCAGTATATGAAGGAGCATGAAGAGCCCATTCAGGAAGTGGGATTCGTCCCCTACTTCGAAGAGATTGCGGTGGATTACGACCCGGGGACCACGGCGACGGTGACCATGCACGACGGATCGCAGTTGCGGCTGGCGAAGCTGGGAATGGATTACGACGCCACCGACCGCATCAAGGCAATCAGTACGCTTTACGAAGCCCACGAGCGTGGCGAAGTATTGACCGGCGTGTTTTACATCAACACCCAGAAACCGAACTTTCTTGACATGCTGAACCTGCCGGAAAATCCGCTGGCCACGCTGCCGGATGACGCCGTGCGGCCGCCAAAAAGCGTTTTGGACGAAGTCATGGAGTCATTGCGGTAAAATAGAGGTCAGGAGAAAAATATGTATCCAGAAATCATGCTTATCCCGATGCGCGAAGAGTTGACTCGCGCCGGAGTCAAGGAAATGCGCACCGCCGCTGAAGTGAAGGAAGTGCTGGGCAGCCAGGAAGGCACAGTGATGGTGGTAGTCAATTCCATCTGCGGATGTGCGGCCGGCAAGATGCGTCCCGGAGTTCGCCAAGCGCTGCAACATTCCGTCAAGCCGGAAAAAGTTGTGACCGTATTTGCCGGGCAGGACCGCGAGGCTACTGATGCCGCGCGCGCCTATTTCACCGGGTATCCGCCATCTTCGCCGAGCATTGGGTTGATGCGCGACGGAAAGCTGGTTTACATGATGCAGCGCAGCGATATCGAAGTGCGGCCTCCGGAAGCGATTGCCGCCGAGCTGACCGGCGCGTTCGACCGCTTCTGCGCCAAGGCCCCGGTTACCCAGTAAGATCGAGCCCAAGTGACAGGCCCCGCTAACCTTGCGGGGCCTTTTTCATTGCTGAAAAACCAGGGGCGCAGCTCTGCGTCACTTCCATGCTCTGGGCTTATGATGTGGGAAGGCCGATTTGCCCATGCGGCCTGGCGAACAAAACCGATGTCCAATCCCGGCGACTTCGCGCACGAGGTAAAACACCAGGCCGATATTGTGCGCATCATCGGGGATTACGTGACCCTGAAGAAGGCGGGCACCCAGAATTTCTCCGGGCTGTGCCCGTTCCACGAAGAAAAGTCTCCCAGTTTCTCAGTGCATGTCACCCGCCAGTTCTATCACTGCTTTGGCTGCGGGGTGTCGGGAGACGTCTTCAGCTTCGTGCAGAAAATAGAGAACATCAGCTTTCCCGAAGCGGTCAGGGCGGTGGCTTTGAAGCTGGGAATCACGCCGCCCAAACAACAATTTTCGCCGGGCGAGGCCAGCGAGGCCCGGGAACGCACGGCGGTGATGGAGATGCACGAGCGGACATGCAAGTTCTTCGAGGAAAATCTGCGCAAGCCTGAAGGAGCGAGGGCGCGCCAGTATTTAAACGAGCGCGGCATCACGGATGATGTCATCCACCAATTTCGCATCGGCTACTCGCCGGATTCCGGCTTCCAGCTGCGCGATCATCTCAAGGCTGGGTACGCCGAAGACTTGCTACGCACCTCCGGATTATTTTCGTGGAAGGAAGGCAGCGCGCCTGCTGCCTCGGAGGCCGGCGCGGCGGCCATGTACTCGAAATTCCGCAACCGCATTATGTTTCCCATCTTCAGCGAGGCGGGCAGGGTCATCGCCTTTGGCGGGCGCACCCTGGAGACAGGAGAGCGCGCGGGCCCGAAGTATCTCAATTCTCCCGAGACCCCGATCTATTCCAAGGGCCGCGTGTTGTACAACATGGACAAGGCCAGGGAGGCGATTCGCAAGCTGGGTTACGCCATCCTGGTGGAAGGATATTTTGACTGCATCTCGGTGTATACCGCGGGCTTTCATAACGTGATTGCCAGCTCCGGCACCGCCTTCAGCGAGCCTCAGGTAAAGCTGCTGGGCCGGTTCAGCAAGAAAATCGTGGTGAATTTCGATCCTGACAACGCCGGCGCCAAGGCCGCGGAGCGGTCGCTGGCGATGCTGGTGAGCGAAGATTTCGAGATCAGGGTGATCACGCTGCAGGCGGGGCTCGATCCTGATTTGTTTTTGCGGAAGAACGGCAAGAGCGCGTATGAGAAAGAGCTGCTGTCAGCTCCCAATTATTTTGCCTACCTGATCGAGCGCACGCGCGCGCACTTCCCGGTCAGGACCACCGAAGGCAAGGTGCAGGCGTTGAACTTTTTGCTGCCATATGTTCAAAAACTGCCCAGCCGGGTGGCCCGCGATGAGGTGGCGGCGGAGATGTCGCAGAAGCTGGGCATTGATTCGGCGGTATTGCGGCAGGAGATCAGGCACGCGGCCACCACGCGTACGGCGACGTTGAAGCCGGCGAATGATCCCACCATCACGCAGGCGGAGCGCATCGTGGTGCAGGCGCTGGCAACACCGCTCACCGGCACCAGCAAGCATGATCTGGACCCGCGGCGGCAGATGCAAATCAAGCTGAGAGCGGAGCCGCTCTATGAAGGGTTGCCCACCGAGAGCCTGATGCTGGCCCTGCTGGAAGCTGAGGACGACAGCGATTCGTGGGACCCGATGACGCTGCCGCTTTCCGACGCGGACCGCACCCATCTGGCCAGGATCCTGATGGAATCGGAGGAACTCACGACAGGATTGCTGCACGAATCAATCGAAGCCCTGCGCCGCGGCCACCTGGAGCGAAAAAGACGTGATTTGAAATTTCGCATCAGCGAAGCCGAACGCAAGAATGACAAGGCCGGCCTCGAGCTCCTGTTGATCGAGAAACAGGCTGTGGATAAGTCCCTGTCGAGCCTTTAGGGCAAAAATCGGGGGCAAGGCATCCTAAATGAGACGTAAATCCAAAAAGAACGCTCTTTTTTGTCTCAATCTCAGCGAAGCATGAAACCATCGGGCGGTAAATTGAGTCTAAGTAAGGTAAAGGTTTCGTGTCCGAAATCGCTCAGGGTGCTGTCACCGGCTGACTGCTTGGCCTGTGATATTCTAAATATCCTCGGATTTGCACGGTTTCCCGCACATTCTGACTGAAATTCAGGCGGAGTTTCGACCTCGCCTCACGGCCTAAAAACTTAACGTTGAGTACCTGCGACGGCAGATTCCATGCCGGGGAGATAAGCCTTTTGGCTCTCGAAGACAAATTTGACGATATTAAGAAGCTGATCGATGCGGGCAAAGAGAAGGGATACCTCACTTACAACGAGGTCAATGACCTCATTCCGCATGACGTTCATTCGCCTGAAGATCTTGATGACCTGCTGGCCACGATCGGTACCCAGGGGATCGATGTTCTGGAAGGCCCCAAGCTGCCATCCTCGGAGCTGGAAAAGAAATTCGAACAGGACACGGAGTCGGGCGAAGACATCGAGCTGGACCTGTCGCCGGGGGCGCTGGAAAAAACCAACGACCCGGTGCGCATGTACCTGCGCGAAATGGGGACCGTCCCGCTGCTGACGCGCGAAGGCGAAGTGGAAATCGCCAAGCGCATCGAGCGCGGGCAACTGCGGGTGCTGAAAGCGGTATCGCGCTCTCCCATCGGGATTCGCGAAATTCTGGCGGTGGGCGAAGATCTGCGGCGCGGCGTGCGCTCCATCAAAGAGCTGGTCACATTTGACGAAGAAGAACTTACCGACGACATTCTGCAGGCTCGGGCCAAGGAAATCACCGACAAGATCGACGAGCTCACCCGCCATCACAAGAAGGCCATTCACCTCGAAGAGAAGCTGGCGACCATCCAGGCCAAGAAGAAGCCGAGGGATTTCCGCCGCTGCCGCTGGAACCTTTACCGCGAGAAAGTAGAAGTCTCGCGCAGCATCCGGCGGCTGGGCTTCCACACCGCCGAGCGCAAGCGGCTCATCGACCGGGTCAACAAGACGGTTGAGGCCATGCGGGCGCTGGACCGGCAGAGCACAAACCTTGAGAAGAAGATCGAATCCACGCGCAGCGAAGAGCTCAAGAAGGAATACCGGCGGCAGCACAAGCAGCATCGCGCCGACCTCGAGCGCGCGGAGCAGGATGCGGGCGTCAACTTCCAGCTTCTGCGGCGCACCCAGCGGGAAATCATCCAGGGAGACATGGATGCCGAGTTCGCCAAGCGCGAGCTGATCGAAGCCAACCTCCGGCTGGTGGTGTCCATCGCCAAGAAGTACACCAACCGCGGCCTGCAGTTCCTCGACCTGATTCAGGAAGGCAATATCGGCCTGATGAAGGCGGTGGACAAGTTCGAATATCGCCGCGGCTACAAGTTCTCGACCTACGCCACCTGGTGGATCCGGCAGGCGATCACGCGCGCTATCGCCGACCAGGCCCGCACCATTCGCATTCCGGTGCACATGATCGAGACCATCAACAAGCTGATACGTACCTCGCGGCAATTGGTGCAGGAGCTGGGCCGCGAACCCACGTCGGAAGAGATCGCCAAGCGCATGGATATTCCGGTATCAAAAGTGCGCAAAGTGCTGAAGATCGCGCAGGAGCCCATTTCGCTGGAGACCCCGATCGGCGAAGAGGAAGACTCGCACCTGGGAGACTTCATCGAAGACCGCGCGGTGGTGTCACCGGCGGAAGCGGTGATCAACGTCAACCTGAAAGAGCAGACGGCGCACGTGCTGCGCAGCCTGACCGCGCGCGAGGAAAAGGTCATCAAGATGAGGTTCGGCCTGGAAGATGGGTCGGAACACACTCTGGAAGAGGTCGGGCAGTCGTTCGCGGTGACCCGCGAGAGGATCCGCCAGATCGAAGCCAAGGCGCTGCGGAAGTTGCGGCACCCGTCGCGCAGCCGCAAGCTGCGTGCGTTTATGGATGGAGTTACGGACTAATTAATTTTGCGGCGGGCCGCCCGGCCCGCTGCGTTCCATCCTTAAGTATTACGGCGAAATCTCAAGAAGTTGCATGAGAAATTGTGGTTAGCGAAAACGCCCGTTCCCTTGTCATCCTGGAGCGAGCTTTTGCTTCTTGTTTTAGCGAAGGACCTCGCGTCTTCCTTTGCGGTTGCTTCTATCAAGACCAGCTAACTCGCATCCGATGCACATCGTGCGCCTTGATTAATTATTTCCCGAACTTCCACAAGTATTTTTGTTTCCCACAGCATGTTCACAGCGCAGGTGCAGTTTTCGGTTGCTTCCGCCGGGTGCAGTCATGCAATGTTGGTCAGCAAGCGTGAGTGTCCACTCGCCTTCGCCTGAACCTGTTGCGAATCCAGTATTCGCCGGCTCGGAGGCAACGCCTGGCGGGAACCAGCGCTGGCCACGGTTTTAAGCAACGCGGTACTTGAGGAGCAGTTTAAACACTGCGCCTTATCCGCATGCCGGCGCTTGAGTGCCGCCGGGTTGACTTGCCAGCAATGGCAAAAGCCGAGGCGCGCGGGCGGCAACCTGGGGGATGAGTCTCCTTAGGCCGCGGACATCCACCTTCTGAGCGCGGTCTGCGCCCACGGCGCTGACCGCGCTTTCTTTTAGCAGGATATTTTTCCGCTAGGTACAATGGTTTCGTAGTTTATTCGCCCTTCGAATGGCCACCACAGACTACATCGCAGACCGAGGAATGCCGGCAAGCATCGACGCTGAGCGCTCCATCCTGGGCGCCATCCTGCTGGATAACTCGGCGCTCTCCCAGGCCGCTGAGTCGCTTAAGCCGGAGCAGTTCTCGCTTGATTCCAACCGAAGAATTTACGCGCGCATGCTGGATCTGTCTGAGACTTCGCGCCCCATCGACATCATCACCCTCACCAACGAGCTGGGCCTGCGCAAGGAAGTCGAGTCGGTCGGCGGAGTGGCCTATATCTCCTCGCTCACCGACGGCGTGCCGCGGCGCCCCAGCATCGAGCAGTACGTCAAGATCGTCAAAGACAAGGCGCTGCTGCGGACCCTGATTCACGCTTCGAATAACGCCGTGGCCCGGGCGATGGACCAGTCCGAGCCCGCCGAAGATATTCTGGACGCGGTCGAGACCGAGATTTTCAAGATCTCGGAAGAGCGCATCGGCCGCGGCTTCATGGGCGTGACCGACATCGTCAAGGAATCCTTCGGATCGATTGACCAGCTCTACCAGCGCGGCCAGCGCATCACCGGCCTGGAAACCCATTTCGAAGATTTCGACTCCATGACCAGCGGGTTGCAGGCGTCGGAGCTGATCATCATTGCGGGACGGCCATCCATGGGCAAGACCGCCTTCGCGCTGAATATCGCGGAAAACGCGGCGGTGTTCGATAAGAAGATTGTGGGAGTGTTCTCGCTGGAAATGTCGCGCGAATCGCTGCTGCTGCGCCTGTTGTGCTCGCAAGCCCGGGTCGACGCGCACAAGCTGCGCACCGGCTTCCTGTCGAGGGACGATTACGACAAGCTGGTAAAGGCATTAAGCGCGCTGGCTGACGCGCCTATCTTTATTGATGACACTCCCAGCCTGTCGCTCACCGAGATGCGGGCGAAGGCGCGGCGGCTGGCGCAAGCCGAAGGCAGGATCGACATGATCATCGTGGATTACCTGCAGCTCATGTCGGCCACCCCATCGGGCGGCAGCCGGCGCTATGAGAACCGCACCCAGGAGGTTTCGGCGATCTCGCGCGGGCTGAAGGCGCTGGCCAAAGAAATGCGCATCCCGGTGGTGGCGCTGTCACAATTAAGCCGCTCGCCGGAGGGCCGGGGCAAGGGCGAGCAGCGTCCCCAGCTTTCCGATCTGCGCGAGTCAGGTTCGATCGAGCAGGATGCCGACGTGGTGGCTTTTCATTTTCGCGAGGAATATTACATGAAGCACGAGCAGGTGCCGCCGGAACTTGAGGGCGTCGCCGAATTGATTATCGGCAAGCAGCGCAACGGTCCCACGGGAACGGTGAAGATGGCGTTTCTCAAGCGATCCACCAGGTTCGAGAACCTGGCGGCCGGCGCCGGGGCCCCCGAAAGCCACAAACAACCCTCCCTAAAAAACAAATAAAAGCCAAAAAAAAAAACCCAAGAAAAAACCAATTATAACC
>JBBSHD010000046.1:0-10983 GCA_038253455.1 Terriglobales bacterium
CAGAGGTGCTGTTTATGAGAATCTTGTCTTGGTCGTTGAAGTTCGCAAGTTCAATGCTAAGTTCACCGAAACGCATGACTAGGGCGATTGGATTCAGGTCTCGTTTCAAAGAAAGACTGATCTTCGCGACTGAAGGGAGTCGCGCGCTGCGAGGTAACAAATCAATATCAGCCGAGTGCCTCACGCTCTCGTGATACAACACCAGGGTTGCACCTCCAAAAAGCAAAAATGCATCTGGGAAGTCGTGGAAAATCGTCGAAGCCGCAGTTTCCATCAGCACGATAATTTCGGCCCGCTCCCGGCTGAACCCTCTGTCCTCGTATTTCGAAACTCGTCCGGCTATGTTCATACCGTAGTTACATCATTCTATCATAATACTATAAACAGACAACTTACCGCATAAAAAGAATTAAAATGTATTTAAAAACTTGAAAAACGACATATTTAGTCGTATATAAGCATATTATTAGCAAAAAACATTATGGTTTCCTATTGGAGAGGAGCGACATCCGCGCAGCCCCAGGTTCATTGCAGGGGTATTTGGAAGAGGTTGCGATGAACTGCCTGGCGAAGGTAAACGTACGATGAGTGGTCGGGGCTGAAGGTCTGACCGGCCTCTTTGGCGCCATATTTAACCGCTTTGACCTGGGCCAGCCACTTCAAGTAATCCGCAGAAGATAGACCGGGGCCCGGCAGGGAAGGAAGGTCCGCGCCCGCCGGTAAAGGGACCTTCCAATGGGAGCTCTTTCCGGATTCTGTATCGCCGGGAAACGACATGTGAAAATATTTGCCGTCGCGCGACCACGATGGATCGCACGCCGAACAGATTGGGATGATGCGGCCATCGGCGGTGTTGTAGGCCACGACCTCGGCGGTAGTCTCTTCACCCTTGATGGGGATCAGCATCACGGCCCACGTTCCGTTGGGAGATATGCTGGATAATTCGACCAGCGGTTGATTGCCCACTTTTTGTTCCGATCCGCCTTCCAGGGTGGATCGATAAAGCCAATCTTGCTTGCTGTCGAGCACGCGGTAATAGAGCAGCCCGTTCGCAGCGAAAAGCGGCGTGTCGGATTCGCGCGCGGAAATCTGGCGGGGCGGCGTGCGCCGGTTCAGCGGCGCGATCCAAATGTGCGGCTTGTCTTTGCCATCGTAGCTGGAAAAGGCGACGAGCTTACCGTCGTTGGATGTCTGGTACGAGGTCATGAGGAAACCAGGTAATAATCGCTCGCTGCGGCCGCTGGCAATATCCATGGCGTAGAGTTCCCCGCTGGAAAAACCCAGGCTGGTCTCTTTCTTAACGCGATAAAAAATCTGGGTTCCATCGGCGGAAAACGACGGATCGGTGGCGTATCCCTGCGATGAAATCTGGCGTTCCTCGCCGGATGGCGTATGCAGCCAGATCGCGCTTTGCGCGTCGCCCACCGATGTGAAGAGGGAGCGGCCATCGGGGGCCAGCGCAAGGCCTTCCTGCTCACCGGGCCCAAATGTAATCTGCTGCGCCTCTCCCCTGGGATATCCCTGGCGCCAAATGTGGAACCCTCGGCCCAAATTGGCGGCGAAGTACATCCACTTGCCATCGGGAGACCATGCGGCTTGGAGGCATTTGGAATTGGCAGGGCCCACATTGCTTGCCGGCGACGCGCCTTCAAATGGGGCCAGCCGGCAAGGCAGCCAACCACCTTCGTCCATCTGGATCATCAACACTGACTTCCCATCGGGAGAAAGTGCTGACCGGTGCACCATGCCGCGTTCCCGCGGAGGACTATAAACATCGCGCAATTGCATGCGGCTGGAGTCAGCGGTGACCAGGTTCATATGGAGTCCGGTGCGAACTTCAGAAAACAGCAGCATGCGGTCGGTGATCCAGTGCAGGCCCTCGGCATTGGGCAGCAGCAACTGGGGCGTCCCGCCCAGCACGGGAACCACCCAGGTAGACCAGGCGAAATTCTGGTCGCTAGTGGTGTAGGCTACGCGCGAGCCATCCGGGGAAAAAGCCGGATCCATCTTGGGAAGAGTGTCGTGGGTGAGCGCCACCGGCTCGCCGTTGGGCAAAAGCTTCACATAGATTTGACCGGGGCTGACAAAAGTCGAGGGCCCGCGAAAAAATGCCAGCATTCGTCCGTCGGGTGAAATGGCCGGTGAGGTGGCCGAATCGGCGTAATCGGTAAGCTGCACCCATTCGGCGGATGGCGCGGCCACCGGGGCCTTGCGCGAATTGCGCAGCCACCACGCGGAGCCGATGGCCAGCACCGCCAGTAAAGCCAGGCCGGCGAACCACCAAACCGGGCGAGCGCGCGGCGCAGGCGCGGCCGCCGGCAAAGCAACAGCCGCTGATACTTTCCCGGATTCGCTGTCGCGCCGCAGCCGCTTAAGATCGGCTCGCATTTCCGTGGCCGACTGGTAGCGCAGGTCGCGATCTTTCTCCAGTGCCTTGAAAATGATGCGCTCCATCTCGGGCGGCATTTCGGGATTCAGGCGCGAAGGCGGGGTGGGCGCGCGGTTCAGAATGGCGTCAAAGATCACCGCCGAAGTGTTGCCCTTGAACGGCAGGGTGCGGGTGGTCATTTCGTAGATCACCGCGCCCATGGAAAAAAGATCGGTGCGCGCGTCCAGAGGCTCACCGCGGGATTGTTCCGGCGACATGTACGCCACCGTTCCCACGGTTGAACCGGGGCTGGTGAGGTGATCGGGCGCAACGCCCGCGGTGGCCTGGGCGGATTCCACGGAACGCATGGGGTGGGTACCCAACCCAACCTGGGCCAAACCGAAATCCAGCACCTTGGCTTCGCCACGTTCGGTGATGAAAATGTTGCCCGGCTTGATATCACGATGCACGATGCCCTTGGCGTGCGCCGCGCCCAGGGCGTCAGTGATTTGGACACTGAGCTGCAGGATTTCTTCGCTGGACAAGGGCTGCGAGGCGATGCGCGCGTCGAGTGGCTGGCCCTGCAGCAATTCCATGGCGATGAAGTGGTTGCCTTCAAACTCGTCAACTTCATAGATGGTGCAGATATTGGGATGGTTCAGGGCGGATGCGGCGCGGGCTTCGCGTTGAAACCGCTGCAGCGACTGGGAATCTTTTTCCAGATGCGAAGGAAGGAACTTCAGGGCGACGCGGCGGCCCAGGCGAGTGTCCTCGGCTTCATAGACTACGCCCATGCCACCCTGCCCCAGCTGGCTCAGCACTCGATAGTGGGAGATGGTTTTGGCGATCATGCGAGAGCTGCGCCGCGCGGACGCTGACTACCTTTATATGCAAGCAATTATAATGGCGTTTTCCCGCCAACATTGAGAGTGCGAGGCTGAGTTGGCGATCCCTCGGGATTGTGAGCTCGCATTCAGGTTCGCAACCAGGCGAAAGCTTATGATGAGAAGCTGTTAGCGGGCGCGCTGGTCAGGGCTTCGCAATTTGCAACTCCGAAAGTGAATTCCAATAAAAATGTTTCACCGCACGCTGGCCGCTCTTGTGTGCCTGCTTCTCCTCGCCCCTTCCGCCTCCTCCTATTCGGTGCTCACGCACGAGGAAATAGTGGACTTGCTGTGGGAAGGCCATATCAAGCCGGTGCTCATGGCAAAGTACCCAAACACCACCGCCGAGGAACTAAAGGAAGCGCACGCTTACGCCTATGGGGGCAGTGTGATTCAGGATTTAGGCTACTACCCGTTCGGCAGCGCGTACTTCAGCGACCTGGTGCATTATGTGCGCAGCGGGGATTTCGTGGTGAACCTGATCTCTGATTCCCGTGACGTCAAGGAACTGGCTTTCGCCCTGGGCGCGCTCGGCCACTATACCTCTGATGTGACTGGGCATCCCGCGGTGAACCGGGCGGTGCCGCTGGAGTTTCCCAAGCTGGCAGCGAAATTCGGCAACACGATCACTTATGCGCAGGACAAGGGCTCGCATCTCAAGACCGAGTTTGGTTTTGACATGGCGCAGGTGGCAAAACACCGTTACACGTCAGACGCCTACCACGATTTCATCGGGTTCCAGGTGGCCAAGGACCTGCTGGAACGGGCATTCACCCATACCTACGGCATTCCCATCAAAGACGTGCTCACTCACGAGGACCTTACCATCGGTTCGTACCGCCGTTCGGTCAGCAACCTCATCCCGGCGATGACGCGGGTGGCCCTGGCCACGCGCAAGGGCGAGATGATGAAGGATGACCCCAGCTTCGCCAAGCGAAAATTTCTCTACCGCCTCTCCCGCGCTCAATACGAAAAGGACTTTGGCAAGACTTATTACAAGCCGGGATTTCGCAGCCGCCTGCTGGCTTTCATGATTCAGGTCATGCCCAGGGTTGGCCCCTTCAAAGCGCTGGGCTTCAAGGCGCCCACGGTGCAGGCGGAAGATTTGTATTTCAAAAGCATTAATGCCACCGTGGATCGCTTCGGCGCCTATCTCGACCAGGTACCCATAGGCGACATTACGCTGGAGAACCGGGATTTTGACACCGGAGAAATTGCCAAGGCCGGCGAATACCGGCTGGCGGACGAGACTTATGCAAAGTTGACCGCGCAACTGGCAAAAAATAATTTTGCTGATCTAACTCCGGAGCTGAAAGACAACATCCTGAAGTTTTACGGAAACGCCGCTCCCCCGCAGGAAGCGGGGAAAGATCAGGCCAATGTGGGCGAAGCGCTGGAGAAATTAAAGCAGGCACAACCCAAAGCCGCCGAGCCAGCAGTGCCGGCTCCGCAGCCGCGTTAGACGCCCATGACCCGGAGAGCGCGGCTATTCGGTTAGCACCAGCAAGGAGAAGCCGCCGAAGAGAGTAGCGGCAATATCCTGATTCATCGAAAATATTGTTTTCCGGGGATATTTAGCCAGAGCGACCCGCCATGAACGCGGGGGAAGCTCGATTGCGCCGCACGTATAAAAGTGGTCGACTACACGGTAACCGCAATCCTCCAGAACGCGCAGGGCAATCCTCTTATTAAAGTAGTGAAGATGACCCACGCTCTCCCTGGCTGCTTCGGGCACTCCACGCATCAGGCCCAGCAATGAAAGATCGAGAGGAATATGGAAAATCTTGAAGCGAGCCGCATCCTTTATTGTTCTTAAAAAAACAAAATAGTCTTCGAGATGTTCAATCACATCCATGACCAGTACAACGTCGAAGCCGGGTGCGTGAGG
Organism: Terriglobales bacterium; assembly: GCA_038253455.1. Taxonomy (GTDB): domain Bacteria; phylum Acidobacteriota; class Terriglobia; order Terriglobales; family Acidobacteriaceae; genus JBBQWT01. The sequence continues at coordinate 5,141 of JBBSHD010000046.1, forward strand.
AATTTCCCCGAGGATGAAATGCAGTTTCTCATTGTCCCTGGTGCGGCACAATTCGTATGCCTGCGGCGAAATTTCATAGCCCCAGAATTCACACCCAGGAATTTCGTGCTGAAGATGGATCAGAATTTCTCCCGCCCCGCAGCCCACCTCGCACACCTTCGCGGGCACGATCCCATGGATGCGCAACATCCGCAATATCTGGCGCGCCTTCCACGCCGAATCCTCGACATGCCACGTGGGATTGTTCTTGAGATACTCGCCGCTGGAGTAGATTGAGTTTGTAAGTTGCTCAGACAATTTAAAATCTGTCCTCATTTGCGATGGTACTTGAGAAGCCGATGAGCCAGCCTGGAAAAACTAGGGGACCCCGGCTTCAGAGACAGCGGAGCGCGCTATACGGCCCATCGCAACCAGCGCTCCGGCTATCGACCAGTTGAGGATGCCGACGTAGGGTGTTTCCAGAATGGGAGAGAAGTTGCTGGCGGTCACAATGCATACAAAAACTGCCAGCAGCCACCAGCCTTGCATTTGCAGGTGAGGGTCGGTCATCTTTCGAATCCTGATCAAGTGATCGCGAACAATGCGAAAGATCAGCGCCAGATAGAGGATAAGCACAGGCGCGCCGGCGTAGAGCAGAATGCCAAGGTAGGAATTGTGGGATGAGGAATGTTCGGCGCGGTCATCCATCTTGTCCCATCCGCGTTCCAGCAGACGTGGCCCCAGGAATGGCGTACCGAAACCGATGCCCAAAACCGGGGTTTGCCGGGACTGGTCGATGATGTCCTTCCAGTAGTCGAGGCGCCAGCGTCCATTATCGGCTTCCGTGCCTTCCATATCTGAAACATTGTAGATGGAAAAAACTTTCCTGTTTAATGAATCCGCTAGATCGGGCACCAGTGTTTCCAATCCCACAATAAAAACTACCAGCAGGGCAGCGGCTGCCAATACGATGGGAACAGCGCGCCGGGAAATGGCGGCGCCCTTCATCCCCAGGAACAGTATCGCGAACGCGCCGGCTAGCCCCATCCATGCGGTTCGAGTTTGGAGACGAATGGCAAGAAAAAATGGCAGCGGAAGCATGGCGGCCATCCACCGCCATTTTGGGAAACGATACAGGGTGTAGAGAAACAAGAACAACAGGAACAAAGCTGCGGTGACCGCGTATGCCACCGGGGGATTTCCAAATTCGCCCTGACCACTCGACACATAGTCAAAAGCGACCAGCAGAACAAAAACCATGAAAGCAGATATCACGACCAGGAAATTGATTGCCCGGGTCAACTGTTCCGGCGTACGCACCAGGAAGGGCACCAGCCACATGAACAGGATGTAATAGACGACCGCGAAAGATCGGACGGCTTCAACCCCTCCTAAAGGGATTCCCCTTATCATTGCGACCGAACCCGCGAGCAGCAGTAATGCCACGTGTTTTTTATATGGCAACGTCTGTATTGCTAGCTGGGGAAAGATTAGATACCGACAACTGATGGTGACGATGAGGATGGCGAGAGCGACTTCGCCGGGATACAGAGGAACGGGGCCGGGCAGCAGTTTGATATGGGAAAAGGGACGCCCCACCGTCAGGTACGCTCCCAGCAGAGACAATAACAGGATGTCAGGGCGACTGATGGGAATCAGCAGCAATAGCAATACCGCTGACACAATGATCAGCTGCAAAATGTCCATCTGCTTAACTACGAACAGTTCGGTCACCGCCGCCAGGAGGCCCACGATGGTGAAAAAGAGAATCGTGCTGCGGCGATCCATCAGGAAAAAATCGGAGATTCGAGCTAAACGGTGCATGTTTGCCTTTGCGGCTCCACCCATTCTCCGGCAGCAAGCATTGGAGTTTTGCTCATAGGCAGCGCCCGATGTTTGATACGAAGATATCAAAAAGAGGGTATCAAATCGCCGGCTACACCCTCCCAGGGTGACAAATTCCTGCACGCGGTTTCTGTTCTTCTGCTGGGAGAGAGTTTACTTCGAAATCCCCATGCGCCGCACCAGTTCTTTGAAGCGTGGGTCGGAGCGCAAGGGATCGAGCAGGGGCTCGCTTCCGATATTAATGATCCAGCCGGCGCGTTCTTCATAAGATTTATTGAGTTGCTCGATCGCGAGGTCTTTATCGCCGAGGCCGGTATAAATAATCGCAAAGTCCCAGGGAGAGACGTACCGGCTTTTTGACGTCTCTTTCATTTCGGCGAGAATCTTCAGGGCGTCAGCGCGGTTTCCCGATACGGCATAAGCGTTTCCCAGCAGTCCCAGGATGTTCGATGTCCTTTCGGTCAAGCGGATCGCCTTCTGGTACATGGCGATGGCCTGGATGTGCATTCCTTTCTGCTCGTAGGCCATGCCAATACTGATGGTCGAGGAACTATCAGTGCTGTCCAAATCCTGTGCTTTCTGAAACTGTTGAATGGCCGCATCGTAACGCCGTTGCAGATAATAGGGCGACCCCGAATCGTTGCTTAATAGCGCGGAGAGCGGGTTCTGATCAAGTCCCCGTTGCGCGACCTTGACCGCTTCATCGAACCTTCCGTTCACGCACAACAGGTATGAATAGAGCGCGCGAAGGTACTCGCGCTCAGCGCCAGGCCAGTCGAAGTCGTAAAACATCGACATGGCGCCCGCGGTCGCATGCGCCTCGGCGAGAGAATCATCGATCGCCAGGGCCTTAGCGACTGCCGTGCGGCCGCGGGAATAACCGTCCCTGGGCGAAGACCAGCCGTTGGTTGCTGCCGATGCATAGGTGTCGGCCAGGCCCACATAAGCCAGGGCATAATTAGGATCGAGCGCCAGCGCCTGGTTGAACAGGTCGGCGGCTTTTACGTGGGTTGCCGGGGTGAATTTTCCCCAGAAAAATCGTCCCTTGAGATAAAGCTGGTAGGCCTGGGGATTGGCGGTGTAAGTCCTGGCAACTTGATGCTGTTCCGCGCCCGTCAGACTGGCGCGCAGCTTGTTGGCTACGTCGCTCGCGATGTCCCCTTGCAGAGTTACGAGATCCGCCGCTTTTCGGTTGTACTGATTGCCCCAGATCTGGTTGCCGTTGCGGGCATCCACCAGTTCCAGGCTAAGCGCCAGCTCATCGGCGCGCTCGACCACCCGTCCGGTCAAGACTGCCTGCACCGCCAGTTCTTTGCCGACTTGCTGAGGCGTCTCGTCCTTGCCTTTGTAACGAAAGACGGTGCTGCGGGCTTTGACGGAAAGATTGGGCAATCGCGACAGGCTGTTGATGAGCGATTCGGTCATGCCGTCGGAAAGATACTCGGCGTCAGCATTGCCGCTGGCATTGACGAACGGCAAAACGGCAAGAGATGCGATCTCCCCGCCGCTTCCGCCCATGCGCCCGCTTTTCAGAATGAGGAGCGCCGCAATCACTGCCACCACCACCAGCGCCCCCGCCGCAATCGCCCATTTCATGAGGCGAGGCTTGGGCGCCGGCGCCGGCGGCACCGCCATCGAAGTGTGGGAATCGGAATCGCGTTTCAGCCGCCTGAGATCAGCCTTGAGCTCGGCCGCGGATTGATAGCGGATTTCGCGGTCCTTCTCCAGCAACTTGTTGATGATGTCTTCGAGCCGGGGAGAGATTTGCGGGTTGAGGCGGATGGCCGGCGCCGGCGCCCGGTTGAGGATGGCGTCGAAGATGATTCCTGAAGTTTCGCCGCGAAACGCCATTCCGCCGGTCCCCATCTCGTAAAGCACCGCGCCAAATGAAAACAAGTCGCTGCGGTTATCCAGCGCCTTGCCCCTGACCTGCTCCGGGGACATGTAAGCCATGGTGCCCACGGTGGTGTTAACGGCGGTAAGTTGCTTCTCCAGGGTGGGAGCTACAGTGACCGTGGCCGATGCCGCGGGATGCTGTATTGCCAGCTTGGCCAGGCCAAAGTCGAGGATCTTGGCCTCGCCGCGTGACGTGACGAATATGTTGGCGGGCTTGATGTCACGATGAAGAATGCCTTTGCCGTGGGCGGCATCGAGGGCGTCGGCGATCTGGGCAAGCCAGATCGAGCATGGTGTCGAGGGGCAGGGGCTGGCCGGCGATGCGTTCCGCCAGGGTTTCGCCTTCCAGCAATTCCATGGCGATGAACGGCTGGCCATCGATTTCACTGATCTCGTAAATGGTGCAAATGCGCGGATGGTTGAGGGCGGAAGCCGCGCGCGCCTCCCGGCGGAAGCGCTCCATGGCATCGGGATCTTCGGCGAGCTCGGCGGAGAGAAACTTCAGGGCCACGTGCCGGCCCAGGGTAAGGTCTTCAGCCTCGTACAAAACGCCCATGCCGCCGCTCCCCAGCTTGTGGAGGATGCGAAAATGGCCGAGGACCTGTCCAGGCTGAGCGGGATTGATCACCTGCGAAAAATGTTAGGCTGACTTTCAAGGCAGGTCAACCAAGCGGCTTGGATTACAGTCTGCAAGGGCACGCTTTCCGCGGCAATCCGCATAGCATGTTGGGTCGTGGGACATGGCGGCATTAATATGTTTCGCCGCACAATTGGGTTAAAATCCTTCTTCCAGTACCCTCGATGCACGCCATCGCCGGAGAGAGGCTAGCCATGTCTGACGACATCACGGAAAAAGTGCTGGATGTGATCGCGGCCAGCAAGCGCATGCCGCGGGAAAAGGTGACGGCCACCAGCACCTTTGAAGAACTGGGAATGGATTCCCTGAGCGGGCTCAACCTGATCTTCGATATTGAAAGCGCCTTCGATGTGTCGGTGCCCGATGAAGTGCTGGAGCGGGTCAAGTCGGTGCCGCAATTGATCGAAAACCTGAAATTGCTTCTGGCGCAGAAAGCGGCCCCCCCGGGTTCGCCGCAATAAGGATGCAACCGCGACGAGTTGCAATCACAGGCATGGGCGTCATTTGCGCCCTGGGAAATGATCTGGCATCGATGTGGCCGGCCTGTCGCGACGGCCAATCGGGAATCGCCGCCATTACCTCGCTCGACACCACCAACATCCGCTACAAAAATGGGGCCGAGGTCCGCGGATTCGATCCGGCGCGGCATTTTCAACCCACCCAGGCAGACTTCCTCGATCGTTTTGCGCAATTTGCGCTGGTGGCGGCAAGAGAGGCGATCGCGTCATCGGGGCTGACGATTCATCCCGGCGATGGCGCCAGGACTGCGGTGGTCACGGGGTCATGCGTCGGCGGGCAATCCACCCAGGACGCCGGCTTTGTTTCCATCTACCAGCAAAATACCAACCGGGCGCACCCACTCACCATTCCTCGATGCATGGCCAACGCGGGCGCAAGTCATATCGCCATGGAGATGGGAATCTCCGGGCCGGTGTACACCATTTCCACCGCATGCTCTTCCGCAAACCACGCCATGGGACAAGCGTTCTGGATGGTGCGCAGCGGGCTGGTGGATGCCGCCATCACCGGAGGCAGCGAGGCGCCTTTCAGCTTTGGTTTTCTCAAGGCGTGGGAGGCCATGCGGATCGTGGCTCCGGATACATGCCGTCCATTTTCCAAGGACCGCCAGGGCCTGATCATGGGAGAAGGCGCGGGGATGCTGGTGCTGGAAACCATGGACTCGGCGCAGGCACGAGGCGCAAACATATTGGGAGAAATTGTAGGCTTCGGCATGTCGTCCGACGCCGGACACATCACTTCGCCTACGGTAGAAGGTCCGGCCTCAGCCATGCGGGCTGCATTAGCCGATGGCGGCCTGGCGCCGGAAGACATCGGATACATCAATGCCCACGGCACCGGGACAGCGGGCAACGACCGCATGGAGACGGCGGCGATCCGCAGCGTGTTCGCCCAACATGCGGATAAGCTGGCGGTGAGCTCCACTAAATCGATGCACGGTCACGCACTCGGCGCCGCCGGCGCTCTC
>JBBSHD010000047.1:0-10879 GCA_038253455.1 Terriglobales bacterium
CGACAATCGGCTCTTTGGTGATTGAAGCGGGGTCAGAACCCGCGTTTTCTATTAATCTCGCCTTGATCGGAGATCCGCGATCTTTGCATTACCCTTTCGGCGGCACGCGATTCAACCACGTCGATACCCTTGAGTGTTGGTGGGAGCAGCGGACTTCAGTCCGCTGATAAACGGTCCGTCATAATTGGCTTTAGCCGCGGCGCATTTATGCCTTATAACCAGAAATCTCAACTCTCGTTTGGCGAGGCGGTAAGATGGGCGCATGCAGGCCCCGCAAGAGGTCCGGACCTTCTTCGTGAGCTCCGCAACTCATGAGCGCCGCCCAATCTTTCACTCTCACAAATCGGCAATGTTGTTTTTGGAGGTCTTGCAAGATCATCGCAAACTCAATCACTATTTATTGCATGAAGTCGTACTAATGCCTGATCACTTTCATCTTCTTATCACCCCCGGTTGTGATCGTTCTTTGGAGAAAATCGTTCAGTTGATCAAAGGAGGATATTCTTTTCGTGCGGGGAAGGAAACTCGTTTAAAGATCGCAATCTGGCAGCGCAGTTTCAACGAACATCGAATTAAGGACAGCGGGGAATATGCAGTGTATCGCAATTACATTCGCAATAATCCGGTCCGAGCGGGTTTAGCGACTTCACCAGAGAAATATCCCTACTGTTCCGCCCACTCCTCAGTCATCACCGATGACCCGCCACCGGGGCTAAAGCCCAAAGCATAAGCTCCACTCTTCAGCGGACTGAAGTCCGCTGCTCCCACCAACACTCAAGGGTATCGACATGGTTGAATCGCGGGCCGCCGAAAGGGTAATGCTAAGGTCGCGGATCTCTATTGGCCGAATTGGAAAAACTCCTCAAGGCCTGAAGGCTGCTGCTCCCAACCGAAGATCAAAAACTCACATCCGCAACAGCCTAGTTGTGACCCAGCCTCTGAAGTCCGTTGCGTCCACCCGAAGAGCCAGAACGACTCCTCAAATGTCTTATCGTGAAATGCGACGCTTCCAGCTATGAAAGCGCTCTAAACATCTCGTGTCTCCGGGCTCGGTGGGACCAACTCCCCTGCTACGGCCGCGTGGTGCGGGCTGAGCGGATTAACTCTTCCATGCGATCTAGGTAGTGATCAAGAGCGCGGCGTCCCAGGGCGGAGAGGCGGTATTCGGTCCTGGGCTGCCGTCCGGCAAAGGACTTGGTGCAGTGGATGTAATCGGATTCTTCCAGCTTGCGGGCGTGGACGCTTAGATTGCCGTCCGTGGTTCGCAGCAGGTTTTTGAGATCAGTGAAGCTCAGCGAATCATTAATGGCCAGGGCGCTGACGATGCCGAGGCGCATTTGTTCGTGAATCATAGGGTCGAGACGATCAGGCTCGTTGCCGGGCGCGGCGGCCTTCTTTCGGCGCGGGGTTTCGGTAGGCGCGGGCTTCTGCCGGCGCAGGCGGGACAGTTTGATCTTCAATCTACTGGTGGGCATGAAAACTCCTTGAGCTAACCGCCGTAACGCCGGGCGATGATTCCTCCGAAAATTATGTGCAGCAATCCAAAGCCGCCGGCCATCAGCCAGTTCGACCAGGCGGGCGGCGCAAACAGGGCCACGGTCCCCGCGACGACAAAAAGCATTCCCATCAGGGGGACGGGACGGACGGAAAAGGCCCCGCCGGTAATGACTCCGGCGCCGAACAGCAGCAGCCAAAGACCGGGCAATAGAGTGGGCAAGCCGGCGCGAAAGATGACGATGGTCAACAGGGCGGCGGCGAGCAGGGGCGGAATAAAACTCAGAATAAAACGCCGCGCCGCGACTGACCAGAACGGCGCGTGGTGAGCGCGGGTCTTCCAGTTCATCGCGATGAGCGAAATAGCAAGGGCCAGCGCAGCTTCGCCCAGCCAGATCATGAGCCACCGCTGGGGCGAACGCTGTTGCGCCGCCCACCAGGCCACCGGAAACACGGTCACCCCGATGGCGACCATGCCCCAGCCGGAGACGGCGGTAAATTCCACCGCGTCTTCCAGGGTACGGCGAATGAAGCGCAGATTTTCTATGGCGCCGGAATCGACCCCGGCCCCGGCGGGCGGGGCGATCGCGTCGTCAAGCAGGGGAAGAGCGTCGCGGTCCCGCAGCGAACCGCGGGAGCGGCGGCGCACGTGGTGAGTTGATCTGATGGGGCTACCCGTCCTATCGTGAAGTACTCTGTATTATAAAGTACCTCACGACCGGGAGGGGGAAATTATTCTTTTTCCAGGAGACGGCGGTTGACCTCGTCCCAATGAATGACGTTCCACCACTGCTTGAGGTATTCAGGCCGCTTGTTCTGGTACTTGAGGTAATATGCGTGTTCCCAGACGTCGTTGCCGAGGATGGGGAAGTGGCCGTTGGAGATGGGAGAATCCTGGTTGGGGGTGGAGACAATCTGCACGCCGCCAGTGGCGTTGCGCACCAGCCAGACCCATCCGCTGCCAAACTGCTTGACGCCGGCTTCGTTGAACTGGCTTTGGAAGGCATCGAAGCTGCCGAAGCCCTTGGTGATCAGATCGGCAATTTCACCGGTGGGCGGCCCGCCGCCGCCGGGCTTCATGATCTTCCAGAACATAGAGTGATTGGCATGTCCGCCGGCATTGTTGCGGACCGCGTTGCGAATACCTTCGGGCAGCGCGTTTAAATCGCGCAACAGCGATTCGACCTTCTGGGTCTGCAATTCAGGGTGGTTCTCGAGGGCCGCATTGAGGTTCTTCACGTAGGCAGCGTGATGCATGTCGTGATGCAGATGCATGGTCTGGCTGTCGATGGTAGGTTCGAGCGCGGCGTAGTCATAAGGCAGATCGGGTACGGTGTAAGCCACAGGGCCTCCTGTTGTTTTTAAGTGGATACCATTCTAACTGGTGGGTGAGGGGATTGCATGGCCGCGGCACGGGAGCGGAGAACCACCTCGTTCAAGAACGTTCCTCTTTCAATAATTGTTATTGTTAAAGAAATCCCTCTTTCAAGAATTGTCCTTGTTAAGGAATATCTCTCTTTCAAGAATCGTCCTTGTTAAATAAATCATTCTTCAAGAATTGTCATTCCGAGCGAAGTCGAGGAACCCTTTGTTTCCTCGGCGCAACCACCACAGCCGGCCAAGCCACACACTCAACCAACCGGTGGTCGGACTCTAAGCGTAGCGTGCCTTTGACTCTAATCGCGGCGAAAGAACAAAACCTGGAGAAACCCCATCGCAAGGGAAAGATTAGTTGCCGAGTAGGGGTTTCAGAATGACAACTGATGGGTGGGACCTCTTTCTCAATCGCAAAACGCTCAGGGGTTATGCCTAAAAGCATCGAGCTAAAGCTGGTGGAGCGACTGGTTTGTTGATTCGGCGGGGGTCGGGTAGGATGTTCACTCTATTTCGTCTCGAACCAATCAGCGAGGTCCACTGCATGAGAATACCGCGAGTAGTTTCCCAAGCGGCTGTTGCCCTGGCGTTTTGTCTTTCATTCGCACTCCTGGTTAGCGCGCAATCCTCTTCCGACAACGCTCCTGAAGGCACGCCATCGAGGGCGAAGTCGTCGATGTTCCGTTCGCGGAGCAGTCGCAAATCCGCCAAAGCCGCAGCTACGAATGAAGGTATGGGGCCGGATGCCGCGGTGAGCTCGCTTGACGCCGAGGCCAAGGCGGCAGAGGCTGATAAGAAAGCCAAGGAGCCCTGGAAGGCGCTTAGCTGGCGGCTAATCGGGCCGTTTCGCGGAGGGCGGGTACTGGCGGTTTCGGGCGTTCCCGGCGACCCTAATACTTATTATTTTGGCGCGGTGGCGGGAGGAATCTGGAAGACCACCGATGGCGGCCTGACCTGGAAGCCGATCTTTGACAAGCAGAAAACCTTGACCTCTTCCATTGGCGCGATCGCGGTTGCGGAATCCGATCCCAACGTAATTTATGCCGGCGCCGGCGAGGCGTGTATCCGGGGCAACATCGTCGGCGGCGACGGAGTTTATAAATCCATCGATGCGGGCAAGACCTGGAGTCATATGGGATTGCGCGATACCCGGGCCATCGGCCGGCTGATCGTACACCCGCGCAATCCGCAGATCGCATATGTTGCGGCGCTGGGACATCCTTACGGAAGCAATACCGAGCGCGGAGTGTTTCGCACCACCGATGGCGGCAAGACCTGGGAGCGGGTGCTGTACAAGAACGACAAGACCGGGGCCATCGATCTGGCGTTTGATCCCAGCAACCCCAATATTATTTTTGCCGCCCTGTGGGAGGCGCACCGCACCCCTTACAGCTTGGAAAGCGGCGGGCCGGGCAGCGGATTGTATCGTTCGGCCGATGGGGGGACTACCTGGAAACACCTTGAAGGCAACGGACTGCCCAAGACCATCATGGGACGCATCGGCGTTACCGTATCGGGCGCCGACCCTAACCGGGTATGGGCGCTGGTGGAAGCGGAGAAGGGCGGAATCTTTCGCTCTGACGATGGCGGAGAAAACTGGAAGCTGATCAACGAAGACCGGCGGTTCCGGCAGCGGGCGTGGTATTACACGCACATCTTCGCCGACCCGAAAAACGCCGATTCGGTGTACGTCCTCAATACCGGGACCTACCGGTCGAGCGACGGCGGAAAGACTTTTGCCGGCATCCCCACACCGCACGGCGACAATCACGGCCTGTGGATTGACCCCACCAATCCCAGCCGCATGATCAATTCGAACGACGGCGGAGTCACCATATCAACCAATCACGGCGCCACCTGGAGCTCACAGTCCAACCAGCCGACGGCGCAGTTCTACCACGTGATCACTGACAACCGTTTTCCCTATTACGTGTACGGCGCACAGCAGGACAACTCCTCGGTAGGCATCGCCAGCGCCAGCGACGGCGGTTCGATCGACCGTCCCGACTGGTACCAGGTGGGAGGATGCGAGAGCGGCTACATCGCTCCCAACCCGCTGGACCCCAACATCGTCTATGCCGGCTGTTATTCGGGATCTATCACGCGGTTCGACAAGAGCACTGGCGCCAGCCAGGAGGTAAGTGCATGGCCGCTGAGCCCGATTGGCGCGGGCGCCGCCGATCTGAAGCACCGTTTCCAGTGGACGGAGCCGATCCTTTTTTCTCCGCACGATGCGCATGTGCTGTACCACGCGTCGGAGGTTCTGTTCAAGACCACGGATGAAGGCCATAGCTGGACCGCCATCAGCCCTGACCTGACGCGCAACGACAAGACCCGCCAGCAGCCATCGGGCGGCCCGATCACCAAGGACAACACCGGCGTCGAAGTGTACGACACCATTTTCTCGGTGGCGGAATCTCCGGTGCAGAAAGATTTGATCTGGGTTGGTTCCGACGACGGCTTGGTGAACATCACCACCGATGGAGGCGCGCACTGGAACAACATCACCCCGGCGGGCATACCGGAGTGGAGCCTGGTGAGCCTGATTGAACCCTCCCGGCATGACGCCGCGACGGCGTATATGGCGGTGGAGCGGCACAAGCTCGACGATAACAATCCTTACATCTACAAGACCAGCGACTACGGGAAATCCTGGAAGAAAATAGTCGAGGGATTGCCCGAGGTGTACGTGCATGCGGTACGCGAAGATCCGCGGCGCCGCGGGCTGCTGTATGCGGGTACCGAGGCCGGGGTCTATGTGTCCTTCAACGACGGCGGCCACTGGCAACCCCTGCAGCTTGATTTGCCGGTATCGCCGGTCAACGACCTGGTGGTGAAGAACGATGACCTGGTGGTGGCGACGCACGGGCGCAGTTTCTGGATACTGGACGACATCAGCCCGGTGCAGCAGTATTCGCCCAGCCAGGCGCAGGAAGATGTGCATTTGTTCACCCCGCGCCCGGCGAGCCATACCGTGTTTGGCGGGAGCCGCGATGGCGGCAGCGTAGGCAAGAACCCACCCGCGGGCGCGATTATTTATTACACGCTGAAGACCGCGGTGAGCGAAGATGACGCCGCCAAAAAAGATAAAGGAAAAGTTGCCGAGGCGGCAGCGGAGTCTCGTCCCGATGACGCCAAGTCGGCGGAAGAGCGCATGGCGGATGCCAGGACCGGCCAGGGCAAGAACCCGACTACGACGGAGACGGCGTCCAAAGCGCCCGCGACGGCGGCGAGCGGCGCCGATAAACCGGCGAAAAAGGATGATAAAGACAAACCGAAGATCACGTTGGAGATCCTCGACGCGAGCGGCAAGGTGATCCGGAAGTATCCTGAGAAAGAAATTGCCGCCGCGGCCACTCCGGAGGCGGAGCCGCGCGAAAAGAAGCCGCTGCCCGCCGAAGCCGGCTTGAACCGGTTTATGTGGGACTTGAGGTACGAAGGGTCGAGCAGGGTACCCAACTCTGTGTTGTGGGGCGGCGGCACCGACGGCCCGGAAGCGCTGCCCGGCATGTATCAGGTGCGGCTGACGGTGCTGGGAAAGAGCTATACAGCGCCGCTGCAGATCATCCCTGATCCTCGCCTGAAGGTGAGCCAGGCAGACCTTGAAAAGCAATTTGAGCTGCGGATGAAGATCCGCGAGCGCGTGACCCAGGCGCACGACGCGGTGAACCAGATCAAGGGAGTGCGGCAGCAGATCGAAGCGCTCAACAAGCGGCTGGAGGAGGCTAAAGACCCGCATGCCACCGAGATCGCCGCCGTCGGCAAAGATCTTGATAAGAAGATGACTGCGGTGGAAGAGGCGATCATCCAGACCAAATCGAAGAGTGGCCAGGATGTGCTGAACTACCCGGTGCGGCTGAACAACCAACTGGTTGCGCTGGGGGGAGCGGTGGAAAGTGCGGGCGCCGCGCCCACCAGGCAGGAATATGAAGTGTTTGATCTGTTGAGCTCGCAGCTCGACGTGCCGCTGGCGAAATGGAAGGCGCTGGTCGCCGGAGATGTGGCGGCCTTCAATGCCATGGTGCGGAAAGAAGAGATTCCGGCGGTCTCCATCTTGCCGCCTACCAGCTCAGAATAGCGGTCCACCCGGAAAGCAGGTATGGAACACCATCATCACGTAGAACATCATTTCGCGTCAGGAAACCTGGTGCGCGACATCGTAATCGGCATGTCCGACGGCCTGACGGTGCCGTTCGCCCTGGCCGCGGGGCTTTCGGGCGGGCTGGCGGGAGCGGCCAATGCCAGCAAGCTGGTAGTTCTGGCCGGGCTGGCGGAGGTGGCGGCCGGCTCGGTGGCCATGGGGTTAGGCGGATACCTCGCCGCCAAAGGCGACGCCGAACACTACGTGAGCGAACGCTTGCGCGAACAGCGCGAGGTGCGCGAAATTCCCCAGGCGGAAGCCGACGAGATCGCGGAAATTTTCGAGCAATACAGCGTATCGGTGGAAGACAGCCTGCCGGTGTTGAACGCGCTCAAGCGCAACCCCGAGGCCTGGGTTGATTTCATGATGAAGTTCGAGTTGGGCCTGGAGAAACCGGAAAGCAGCCGGGCCATCGTCAGCGCTCTGACCATCGGCGGGTCTTACATTGCGGGGGGACTGATTCCGCTGTCGCCGTATATGTTGATGGCCGACGCGACGACCGCGCTTTATGTTTCAGTGGTGATCACCATGGCGGCGCTGGCTATCTTTGGATTTGTGAAAGGAAGGTTCACCGGGACGGGCGCGGGACGAAGCGCGATGCAGACGGTGATGATCGGCGGGATCGCGGCGGCCACGGCATTTGTGCTGGCGCGGATGTTTTCGGTGAAATGATTGCGAACCTTTGAAAACAATTTCCCCGCGGAGATTTGTCGCAGGGTAGGGGTTCTTCCTCACCCCGGTGAAGCCGGGGGTCGTCAGAATGACAAAATCCCAAAGAGTTGTTCAGATTCAGGAGGAGATCTTCATTATGTTGCCTAACACGATGACCAGCACTTCGTTTGAAATTTCTGGATTTCGGATTGTGCGGAATATTGGGGTGGTTCGGGGAATCATTGTCCGGTCGCGTTCGATCATCGGCACCATCGGCGCGGGGCTGCAAACGTTGATTGGCGGCAATATTTCGCTTTACACCGAACTGTGTGAGAAGACCAGGTCTGACGCCTTTGCCCTGATGATCACGCACGCGGTGCAGTCGGGCGCCAATGGCATTATCGGCGTGCGCTATGATGCCACCGAGATCATGCAGGGTGTGACCGAAGTGCTCTGTTATGGAACCGCCGTGGTGGTGGAAGCCGACACCGCGAGCGCAAAATAAAAATGCGATGTCATTCCCGGGTTGGATCGCGGGAATGACATCGCAGACGCTGTGACGAGCAGGACTAGACCTTTTCGGTCGAGTCGCGCATGGCGCGAACTTTGTCATGGGCGGCGTTGACGCTGCTCTGCTGGCGCCGCACTACCTCGAGGATGTTCGACGGCAGGCTGGCGGCAACCGCATCTTCATAGGCTTTCTTGGCGTAGTCTTCGCCGCCTTCCACGGTGGACAGAATGGCATGGTCATCGCCACCGGTTACGGTGCCTTTGATCTCGAGCCAGGTGCGGTGTAGCTTGCCGGCGATGCTGCCGCTGGTGTCCACGTCCTTGTCGTAAGTCTGCATGGCCTGGGTGAGCTCAGAGAGGAAGCGTCCTCTTTCCACGCTCTGCTCACGGAAAAACTGTTTAAGGCTGTGGTTGGCGGAAATGTGCTCCGCCGCCTCGGCATACCCTTTTTGCCCGTCGCGGCAGGTTTCAATCAGGTTCTTCAGAACATCGATCACTTTTGCATCAGCCATAGGTTGCTCCTTTGATTGCGATTGGTCGCTTGTTATCAGATGGGGGAATTCGGGTAACAGTTGTACCCTGGGGGAATGGCCGCGAAAACAGAAGAATAAGTTCGCCCAGTCGAGGCAGTTCCCCCACGGGATGTCATTCTGACGCCAGGGGAGGGGGGGTATCTCAGCCTCCCTACTTTCTTTCCTAACTGCTAAGGAATCGCTTTAGAGCTTGGGCGCTACGTCCAGGGTGCGTTCCCCTCCGGCTTCGCGGAAGGCTGCCAGGGACTTGCGGACCTCGGTCTCGGCTTTGCGCAGGGTGGCGATGAAACTGGGGTTGTTCCTTATGGAATCGAACCACGGGTCGCGCGCCATGGCGGAAAAACAGTAGTAGCTTTGGTCGATGGCGGAGTTGAGCAAGGCGATGGCGTTATCGGTTTCTCCCAGGTAGGCGAGACTGCGGGCCAGGTAGAATTGCGCTTCGGGGTCGCGGAAACTGGTGGTGACCACGGCGCGAAATTCCGCCAGCGCGGCCAGCGCGGCGGCGCGGTCCCCGACCAGCTGCAACTGCAGAGACCCCAGGTAAGCGAGGATGACGGCCGGCACATTATGTTTTTCGAGGCGCCGGCGAATCAGCGCTCCCGCTTCCACCGTGCGCTCCATCATCATCAGCGACAGCACATCGAGATAGGCTTCCACGCCCAATGAAGATTCGAGACAAGCCTGGTAATTACCCATCATGAAGTAGCTTTGCACCACGCTGGTGGGAAATTGCGGATCGAGGCGGCGGACCAGCAGGTGAGCGGCGGCGGATGCATCGAGCAATCCACAATAGCGGCAGACGTGCACCAGGCCCGCCAGCAGCTCGGGATCATTGGTATTGGCCTGCGCGCGCTGCAAAAGGCGGACCATTCCATCGAGCGCCTTGCCCTGGTCGGCCTCAAGATACGCGAAAAAGGTGTGGGCCATGGGGAGTTCAGGGTTGATCTCGAGGGCGCGATCAAATGCGGCGGTGGCGCTGGCAAAATTTTCCGCCATGTCGCCCACATATTTCGCCATGCGCCGGTAGCAGTTTCCCAGTCGCGCCCAGGCTGGAGCGTAATGCGGATCGGCATCGACGCACTGCAAATAGAGATCGCGCGCCATCGGCAGCTCCGACCACTGCATGCTCAGCTGGTTAGCTCGCAGAAAAAGCTCGTACGCCCCAGGGCTGGCGGGGACGTCATGCTTCAACAGGCGATGCTCGCGCGCGGTGAGCGGCAGTGAAAGGGATTCGACGATGCGATGCACGAGCTCGTCCTGAAACTGGAAGACGTCGTCGAGTTTCACCTGGGAATTTTGCGACCACACCAGCGCGCCGCCGGGAGCTTCGACGAGCTGGGTGCTGATGCGAACCTGCGGTCCCATGCGCACCAGGGTGCCGGTGACCACGACATCGACCTCGGTCTCCGCGGCCAGGGTCTTCAAATCGACGGCGTCTCCGCCAAAGCGCGCGGCCACCATGGTGGAGCGCACCACCAGGGACTGCAGCCCAGTGAGCGAGCATGTAATCGCGTCGGGCAGGCTGAAGGCGAGGAAGTCGGTTTCCTCGTCTTTACGCAGGATGCGGAAGGGCAGCACGATGAGCCGGGTCATCGAACGGGCGCGGGTGGGCACCCCGGAATCCTCCAGCAGGAGCGCGCCGCGAAGTTCCTGGGCCATGGCCAGCGATGTGGGATAGCGGTCGCGTACCTGTTTCTCCAGCGCTTTGCGCACCACGCGATCGACGGCGGTGACCGCCGGCGACCCGCCCAGCGCGGGCGGTTGCTCGTACACGATGGCGTGAAACAATTCGACGGCGGAATCTCCGAGAAAGGGCCGCTTGCCGGTCAGCATCTCGAACAGGATGATGCCGATGGAAAACACATCGGTGCGAACGTCGGTGGGTTTGCCCTCAAGCTGCTCGGGGGACATGTATTCCGGCGTCCCGGTTACGGCGCCGCTGCCGGTCACGGAAAGCGTCTCACCCTGCAC
This sequence comes from Terriglobales bacterium, assembly GCA_038253455.1. Lineage (GTDB taxonomy): Bacteria > Acidobacteriota > Terriglobia > Terriglobales > Acidobacteriaceae > JBBQWT01. Next base: position 10,675 of record JBBSHD010000047.1, read on the forward strand.
GGTGGCGACGGCCACGGCATGGGCTAATCCGAAATCGAGCAGCTTGACGCCATGGGCGGTCAAGAAAATATTGGAAGGCTTGAGATCGCGATGAACCATGTTGCGGGCATGGAGCACGGCCACCGCCGCCAGCACTCCCAGGCCGATCTGGATGGCTTCGGCGACCAGCAGCGGGGCGCGGGCAATGCGGTCAGCCAGGGACTCG
>JBBSHD010000048.1:0-10532 GCA_038253455.1 Terriglobales bacterium
CATCGCCCTGCAGGAAAACATCGCCGCCGACGATGACGCGCTCGCCGTGCTGGCCGAGGTCGGGGATGGCTCGATGCGCGATGCCCTCTCCATCATGGACCAGGCAATCGCCTGCTGTGATGGCCGCCTGACCGCGGCGACCATCCGCGAGCTGGTGGGCGCGGTGCCCTCCGAGGTGCTGGAGCAGATGCTGCACGGCGTGCACAATGATTCCAGCAGCGAGGTCCTGCGCCACGTCGATGAGCTTCTCAACCAGGGCTACAATCCCGCGCATTTTGCCCGGCAGATGGTGAAATTTTTGCGCAACGCCCTGGTGGCCAGAGTCGCCGGCGCCAATTCTTCGCTCTTGCAGATCTCGCGGGACGAGCGCAACCGGGTTGCCGGAATTGCAGCCAGCTTCAGCGAAGAAGACCTCACGCGCTTCCTGAACATCATGCTGCGGACATTTGACGAGCTGGCTTATAAACAGGAACAGCGTTTCCACCTCGAGCTGGGATTGCTGCGGATGGTGCATGCCCAGCGTATTCTGCCCCTCGAGCAACTATTGAGCAGTGCTGCAGGCTCGACCGGCGCCGCGCAGAAACCTTTACCGCGCAATCCCGCAGCCTCATCTCCCGGCCTGAATCCCGCCGGCAGCGATACCCGGCCAGCCTGGAAAGCGGCGCCGGCTGAAGCCAGGAGCATGGCTGCGCCCGCGGTCAAGACCTTTGAGCCCGGGCTTGTCGCAAGGCCCTCTGCGGCCCCTCTGGCGACCTCCCCGGGCAAAGCGGTGGCGCCGAATCGCAGCAGCGATATCGCCCAGGATGTGCCCGCTTCTGAAGCCGGCTCCGCTCTATTCGCATCATCGGCAGTTGCGGCCGTTCTAGCTCCCGCGGAAACCAGTCCATCCAACTTGCGGGATGTTGTGGTCGGCGCTTTAGAGCAGGCGCAACAGGGCATGATCGCGAATTTGCTCAGTACCGGAGAATTCATTCTGGAAGGAAGCCAGCTTACGATCGAAGTCAGCGTCACAGCCGCAATTATCGGAATCGCCTACGGTACTGAAGCCAAGCGGATCGCCGAATCTGCGGCATCGCTCGATGCCGGCCGGCCGGTGAAGATCAAGGTCGTCCCCGCGCCCAGGAACGGCAACCGGCAGAATTCCACTGGCGCAGAACCACCCGTTTCCGGCCCGGAGATTGCCAGGAGCAGGCCGGCGACTGCTCCAGCAGGTACCGTGGCCGCCGAGGAACCAGTGGTGCGCCACATGCAGAAAGTATTCGGCGCCGAAGTGCGCAGCGTCATCGATCACCGCAAGAATCGTTCGCAATCGAGGTAGGCGGCGGAGATTTTCCCGTTGCATCACCTAATCAAGCTGTTCGGGAGAAGGCAATGTTCGATGGAATCGGCCCCAAGCAAATGCAGGAATTGATGGTGCAGGCCCGCAAACAAGCTGAAGAACTGCAGAAGTCAATGCAGACCACCATCATAGAAGCATCCTCCGGAGGAGGCGCCGTGTCAGTGAAAGTAAACGGGCGCCGGCAGATCCTGGAGCTCAAGATTGACGCCGAAGTGGCCCGCAGCGGCGACCTTGAGATGCTGCAAGATCTAATCATCGCCGCGGTGAATGAGGCGGGACGCAAGGTTGAAGAGGCGATGTCGTCATCGCTGGGTGGAATGTTGAATGGTGTGATGTAGCAGCCCATGTGACGGCGTCTGTGTTTGCCCGCGTCCGCTAGCGATTGGCTTTCCACCGGGAGGAGAATTTAGTGTCAAGGTTTGCCGAGCCCATGGCTCGATTGATTGAGGAGCTGAAAAAGCTGCCAGGCATCGGCAGCAAGAGCGCCCAGCGAATGGCGTTCCACATTCTGCGCTCGCCGGTGGAAGACGCGGCCGCCTTGTCAGCGGCGTTGCTGGAACTCAAGGAAAAACTTCACCTTTGTTCAATTTGTCACAATATTACCGACATCGATCCCTGCATCTACTGCGCCGACACCAACCGCAACCAGCGCCTGATCTGCGTGGTGGAAGAGCCCACCAGCATTGCCTCGATCGAAAAATCCCGAACCTTTAATGGCTGTTACCACGTGCTGCATGGAGCGATCTCTCCCTTGCACGGCATCGGCCCCGAACAACTGCGAATCCCCAGCCTGCTGCGCCGGGCGGAAAGCGGACAGGTGGATGAGATCATCATCGCCACCAATCCCAACGCCGAAGGCGAGGCCACCGCCACCTATATCTCGGGGATGATCAAACCATCCAAAGTGAAAGTTACGCGGATTGCCACCGGCATTCCCGCCGGAGGCGATATCGAGTATGCCGACGAGGTCACGATGCAGAGGGCGCTCGAAGGGCGGCGAGATCTCTGATCTCGCTCACCCGCTTTTTTCCTGCACCTGGATCAACACGGTTGCCGCCACCACCAGAACCATTCCCAATATCTGAATTATCCTGACTGGTTCGCCAATGGCCAGCGCGGCAAACGAAATGGCCGCGATCGGTTCCAGGCAACTGGTGACGATCGCCCTGGTGGCATCCAGAAATTGCAGGCCGGAAAAATAGAGTGAAAAAGGCACCAGCACGGAGACGATTGCGAATATGAACAGAAACATCCACTGCCCGCCGGAATAGTGCATTGCCAGCACCCTCCACGGCGGATTCACCACCGTCCAAAAAATGGTGGCGCCACAGAATGCGAAGACGATCACGGCCCACCGGTCGTTGCGCTGCAACACCTTATGCCCCGCGATGTTATAGAAGGCGAATGATAGCGCGGCCAGTTGAGCGGCGATGATGCCAATCGTGTCCAGCTTCAACCCCACCAGGTGAGGCAACGGCGAAAAACCGATTGCCCCGATTGCGACCGCGCATCCCAGCATTGCCAGCGCTACCGCCGACAATCTGATCGCGGTTGGCCGCTGCAATCCCCTGGCCACCATGTAAAGCAGGACCCACGCGGGAGCGGTATATTGCAGGATGATGGCTGTCGCTACCGAGGTCCGGTCGATGGCCAGGTAGTAGAAATAATTGGAAGGCGCCAGTCCCAGGATGCCGATCAGCAGACACCACAGAAGGTCTTTCCGCGGCATCCGCAGACTTTCACGGCCGCGCAACAGAAGTACGGCCGGCGCCAGTAGCAAGAACGAAAAAGTGGTGCGCGCCTGCGACAGGATCACCGGATCCAGCCGCACCTGACCCGATCCCCCGGCCCCCAGTTTCCCCGTAAAAAATGCCTTACCCAGCGCCGCCGACCCACCCCAGAACAAAGCCGCCGCGGCCACGAACAAATATCCTTTAATTGTCTGGGTTGCCGACCCGGGCTCGACGAGCTTACTTTCCGGCGGTGTGTGGTCAGGAGCAGAGTGATTCATCTTCGGGGAAAAGCCGCGGCCAGCATTGCCGCCAGCCGCTCGGGCTCGAACCCGATCATGACCTCTTCGCCCACCACAATCGTGGGAGTGGAAAGGCTCTTATACCTCTCTCGAAGCTCCTTGAAAGCGAATGGGTCAGCGGCGACGTCTCTAAGCTCAAACTCCACTTTCCGGCTGGCCAGAAAAGCCCTGGCCCAATCGCACGCCGGGCATTCAGGCTGGGTATAGATAATCACCGCTTTGGATTCTGGCTCTGGCATAGGATCAGGCACGGGCGCCCCTCGGAATCAGCGGGAGTTATCGGTTTGCGGCTCCGGATGGATCAGCACCTTGAACAGGTTTGGCGCCTCTTGCTTGTAGCGGATTTCGAGAGCGGTGGTGATGTCGTGCACCCTGGCCAGCGGTAGATCGTCGGCCATGGTGCAATGGCACGAAAGATACAGTCGCTCTTTGACTTTTTTCACCTCAAGATCGTGAAGGTCAACGATCTCGGGAAATTCGGTCGCGATCATTCGCAACCGCGATTCCAAATCGCTCGCCGCGATGACCGCATCGGTCGCTTCGATGGTGGATGGTTCGCTTTCAATGTGCGTCAGGATCGATGAAATTTCCGGCAGGTCGTTGCGCATCTCGCTCTCGATACGGCTTACCATGCTGTGCGCTTCCTTGAGCGAAAGATGTTCGTCCAGCTCCAGATGCTGTTCCACATGCAGCCGCCCTTCGACGTTCTGCACGCTCACATCATGAACGCTCATGTTATTGCGGGCAGCCACCGCCCGCACCCGGTCAAAGATATTTTCGTGGCCGGAATCCCGCGGAATCGATCGCACCATCACATCGGCGTTGGGCAAAATCCGGTTGATTGCCCGGGTGACGTTGTTCACCACTTCTTCCGACTTTTGAAAGGTCACGCCCCTTCCCAGGCCTACCGAAACATCGGCAAAATACCCGGTGCCTGCGCGACGGATCCTGACCTGATCAACGTTGAGTACGCCTTCCACCCGCGAGACCACATCCAAAATGCGGTTACGGAAACCCGGCGGAGCCGCATCGAGCAACGCGTCGATGGTCTGGCGGCCCTGCCGCGAGCTCACGTACAGGACCACCCCGGCGACCACCAGGGCGGCCACCGGATCCGCATTTCGCAGCCAGGAAATGTGCTGCCGGTCTCCCCACCACACCATGGCCAACCCAAAGGCCACTACCCCGCTGGAAAAAATGTCGGTGGAAAAATGCAGCGCGTCGGCATGCAATGCCGGACTATCGTATTTCGTGGCGATGGCGCCTAACCTTCGGGCCCGCCAGAAATCCATTCCCATCGAGAAAAACAGGACAGCAAATGCCAGGATCGAGGGTTGAATGTGAACCTCGTGGTAGAAAAGGCGGCTCAGGGCTTCCCACACAATCCAAACGCTGGTGGCCAGCAAAAGTCCAATCTGCAGGAACGCGGAGAAATTTTCCACTTTGCCGTGGCCATACTGGTGTTGCGCGTCAGCCGGCTCATCGGACACCCGCACCGACAGCCAGGTGATGACGGCGGCCACCAGGTCAAGGCCCGAGTGGGCCGCTTCGGAAAGTATTCCCAGGCTCCCGGTCCCCAGGCCCACCACCAGCTTCAGCACGGTGATCGCCACCGCTGCCAGGACGGAATTGAGCGCGACTCCTCGCTTTTCCGAACGCATGGCGCCCTGGTCGGGAAGCACAGGAATGTCGGGCGCAGCCATGCGGTTATTGTATCGTTCCGCTGGAGTTGGGAACGCTTTCGCCCGCGAAGATGGAAGGGATAGTGTCCTTCAAAATGCAGGGCCAGCTACTTGGAAATGCCCGAGGTTTCCGCAGCCGGTTCGGGCAGCGCCTTTTCCACAATCGTGAATAGCCGGCGGTGGATTTCGGCGATCTGTTCAGGGGGCACTTTGGCCTGGCGGTTGTAGGTGAGCAGGCCATTGAGTTCCTGCTCGATGTCGGTCAACTGGGTAAAACAAAATCCGGCAAGAAACTTCAGCGAAGAAATGCCTTCCATCAGATCGCCGTACTTCTCCAGCAACTGCGGCGCGTCATCAAAAGAATCGTAAAACTTGTACAGCATGTCGCGATTTTCCGGCGCGACGCCGGCAGGCACCGCCAGAAAACCGCCCACCTCGGTGAGCATAATCGGCTGGCCGCGATAGCGCGATCCCAGCACGAACAGGGGCCGATTGTTGATCCACACATGGGCGGGAAGCTCGCCCCCGGTCGATGCCTCCTGGTATCGCTCCCGCAGCAACCGCGCATTAGGGGTGTAGTCATGAATGGCGCAAATATCGGTGATGTCGCTGTGTTCCCAGCCGTCGTTGTCGATCACCGGTCTCTTGGGATCAAGGCGCCTGGTTACCCCCACCATCTGTTCGATAAATGCATATTGGCCGGGATGTTGCCGCAAGCCGGGAAAACCCATGCTCTCGTTGACCGGGACCCACGCAACGATGCAAGGATGGTTGTAATCACGCACCAGCGCGCGCCGCCACTCCGCCGAAAGGCGCTCTTCGGCTTGCGACGACCATTCCCGCGCGTTCGGCATCTCTTCCCACACCATCAGGCCCAGGCGATCGCACCAGTACAGCCAGCGTGGATCTTCGATTTTCTGGTGCTTGCGCACCCCGTTAAATCCAAATCGCTTCACCCATTCCACATCCTCGCGGAAGGCGTCGTCTGAAGGCGCAGCCAGATAGCTTTGCGGCCAGTATCCCTGGTCAAGCACCATGGCCAGGTAGGTTGGCTTGCCGTTCAGCCATATCTTCCCTTCACGCAACTCGATGTCCCGCATGCCCGCGTAAGAGGTGATTTCATCCTGCAGTTCGCCATGGCCATAGAGGCGGATGCGCAGTTGGTACAGATGCGGAGTTTCCGGCGACCAAAGCTTCGCGTCGGGAATGTCCAGGGTCAGCCATCCGGTTGCGGCAGCGGTGTCCTCAGTCTGCTGGGCCACCACCTCGCCGCCGTCCAGGACTTCGACTTCCAGCTTCCACAAACTGGAAGGCGCGTGCAGATAAACACTGAGTTCGAAGCAGGAGCGCTTGATCTGCGGCGTGATCTTGATCTCTTCGATTCGCATCGCCGGCACCGGCTCCAGCCATACCGATTGCCAGATTCCCGTGGTGCAGTAGTAATCGATGTCGTGGGGCAGGCCAGTGGCGGATTGTTTTCCTCTTGGCTGCCGCGGATTCTGCCGGTCTTCCACCCGCACGGTGAGGCGGTTCTTTTCAAGATTTAAATAGGGAGCGATATCGAACCAGAAAGGAACATGTCCCCCCTGGTTGTGACCGACTTCCTGGCCGTTGACCCAGATCACACAGCGATAATCCACCGCCCCGAAATGCAGGAGAAGATCCTGGCCACGCCAGGCCGGTGGAACGTCAAACGTGCGCGAGTACCAGACAATCTCATGGACGTCTTTGACATTGATTCCGGAAAGCTCGCACTGGTAGGGGAAAGGGACGATGATTCTGGTAACCGATGGTAAGGCATAATGCCAGCCCCATTCCCGGCCGCGATTTTCATCGTCAAAAGCAAAATCCCATTCGCCATTCAAGCTGAGCCAGGCGTTGCGGACAAATTGGGGACGAGGATATTCGGGACGGGGGGAACTGACTGGTTGTGCTTCCATGCGAGATAGAGTGTACCCGAAATCTAGCTTGCAACCGAAAACTCGCGGGGCCTCGCGGTCAACATTTCGCAATCCTCAAGGAACCTGACGATCGCATTCTCCAGGGACGGCAGCAGCACACCGCGCTCGCTCCCCAAAACGCTGAACCCGGGACGCTGCGCCCGCAGATTGAGCGACGCGGTGGTGCAAGGTTCGATGGCGGAAGGATTAAACCCCGCCAGACTGGCCGCCATCCGCGCGAATTCCAGCCATGAGACTGCGCCCGGATTGGCCAGGTGCCAGATTCCCCGCTCATTGTCAATCAACAGGTCAAGGGTGGCATTCACCAGGTCGGGAACGTAGGTGGGTGAAACGATTGAATCGGTGGGCACTGAGGATTTAGCGCCAGCCGCCAGAGAACGGAAGATGCCGGCCAGGAAATTGAAGTCGTCCCAAGGTCCGAAAAATGCGCTGGTGCGCACTACCAGGGATGCCGGGTGCTTTTCCATTACCAGTCTTTCGGCTTCGGCTTTGCTTTTTCCGTAGGCATTCAGCGGAGCCGGCGCATCAGTCTCGAAATAAGGTGTGCGTCTGTTGCCGTCAAATACCAAATCTGAAGAGAAGGTGACGAACGGCACGTCAAAATTCCTGCACGCTTCTGCCAACGTTGCCGGACCCGCGGTATTTTCACGGTGGCAGGCGGCGGTTTCAGTTTCCGCCTGGTCCACGCGAACAAAGCCCGCTGCGTTGACCACGGCCCAGGGCTGGTACTCTTCGAAGGCTCGCATCACGCTGTCCGGTTCGGCGATGTCCATTTGCTGCCGGTTTAGCAGTTGGCAAGCAAGCCCGCGGGCCTCACAAATTTTAGCGAACGCCTGCCCCAGGGTTCCTGTGGCTCCGGTGATCAAGAGAGGCCGCGATTCGAATACGGGTCGGCCCAGCGTGGGCCGGCCGACCGGCGAATACAAATATCTGACGTCGCGGCGCCACCAGCCGGGCGCATCGAGTACCGGATGGTCAGGGGTCTCGCCGGCCGCCAGGCTCCGTAACAGACCGGCGATAGCGGTGGGTCGCGGTTCAGGGCCCCTTATATCGAATACGCCAGGCTCGTAATCGTCGTTGGCCACGGTCAAGAGACTGCTCCAGTCAAACGCTCCCAGCAATGACCAGGCGGTGACCGCGCGAATGTCGGCGCCATCGTTTCGCAAACTCTTCGCGCTCTCCCAGACTTCCTTAAACCACCGCATTTGTTCGTCGCGCGTGCATCCCAGATGGGCTTCGGTCACCGCCATGGGCAACTCGTATCGCTGCCAGGCTTCACCCAATATTTTCTTCGGCCCCGATGGGCCTTCCGCGCGCACCCTAACCGCTTCCAGGTCGGCGTAGGCGTCGTATCCGTTTCCGCCATGGGTCCACGATGGATAACGCCCCAGCCGCTCGTCTAGAAATCTCTCGCTGGTCACATAATGATTGATTCCCAAAATGTCGGGAGGGCACGGGTTTTCGAGAAACCAGCTTAGTTCGTGGCTGGTGATTCCGGCGTCTATGAAATATTCCCACATCGCGTGGTCACCATCGATCCGGCCCAGCAGCACATCGAAGGTCAGCCACCGCCGCTCATTTTCGAAGTCGGCCTGGTAAGCGAGATGGCGGGTGCTGAATGTCTTACCGAGGTCCTCGGTTTGAATTAAACGCGCCGAAGGATTGACCGCGCGGATTTCGCGCATGGAGAGAATGATGCCCTTGCACTGGTTGAGAAACGCGCGCGCAAAGTTCAACTCGTCGCATCCATGGGGATACCAATGGCCGTACAGGCCGCTGAATCGGGCAGTGGTGAGTGGCTCGTTGACCGGGGTGTAATCGTCGATCCAGGGATAGCGCTCCGCCACCGCCCGCGCATAAGCCGCGAGCTTTGCCGAAAACGCCGGATCGACCAGGCTGGTGGAACGGGGCCCGCTGCCGTGATGCACCAACCCGGCGATCGGACGCACTCCCAGCTCCCGCAGGCGGTTCAGCCGCAGGTCAGACCAGCGGAAATCGGCTGATTCCAGGCCTCGCGGCGCAATCCGCTCCCACAACATCGGGTAGCGCATGGCGCGAATTCCAAGATTCGCAAAGCGCTCCAGGTCGTCAATACGAAGTTCATGACCACTGCGGGATATTTGATCGAAATAATCGCTGCCTACTCGATTGAGCGTACATTCAATTCCACCCCACAGTTGCAGGGCCTCGTGATTGGATGGGTTTGTATTCATTCCGTCGACGGTTACGAATGGTCGGCTCCTCCTGAGGCGGCCACCACTTCCGGGCCCGCTGAAGCAGCTACTGCAATCTTCGAAGAGATGACCTGTACCGGAGCACCCATGGTCAGGCTCTTTTCCTGGCCGCCGCTGGCGGCTCGCCGGGCGCCGCTGATCTTGGCAAAAAGAGTCAAGGCCTGCGCGGTTACCTGGTCCATGTTGTAGTACTTGTAGGTCGCCAGGCGGCCGACGAAGTACACTCCGCTGGCCCTGTCCGCCAGCGCCTTGTATTTTTTGTATAACTCCGCGTTCTCCGGGCGCGGCACCGGGTAATACGGGTCGCCTTCATTGCGAGGAAACTCGTACACGATGCTGGTCTTGGCATGTTCCTGACCGGTCAGGTATTTGAATTCGGTGATCCTCGTAAATAAGTTGTCGTTGGGATAATTCACCACCGGCGCCGGCTGGTACACGCTGGTATTGACGGTTTCGTGCTTGAACTCCAGCGAGCGGTAGGGCAGCTTGCCATACCGGTAATCGAAATAAGAATCGATGGGCCCGGTGTAAATCATCTCCTTGAACGGAATCATCGATTCGATCTCGCGATAGTCGGTGTTCAACATTATTTTGATGTTGGGATGGTCCAGCATCTTCTCGAACATGCGGGTGTACCCGTGCAGCGGCATGGCCTGATAGCTGTCGGTGAAGTAGCGGTCATCGCGATTGGTTCGCACCGGCACCCGCGAGGTTACGCTGGCGTCGAGTTCCGATGGATCCAGTCCCCACTGCTTCCTGGTATATCCCCGGAAAAACTTCTCGTAAAGCTCCCGCCCTACCTTGCTGACCACCACATCTTCTGAGGTCTTCACCGTTTCGATGGGCTCGGCCACCGACGCAAAGAATTCTTTCACCTGGAAAGCGGTCAGGTTCAGGCCGTACAACTTGTTGATGGTGTCGAGATTAATGGGAATAGGCAGCATCTGCCCGTCAACGTGGGCCAGAACCCGATGCTGGTAGGAGCGCCAATCCGTAAACCGTGACAGATATTCAAACACTTCGCGGGACGAGGTATGAAAAATGTGAGGTCCGTACTTGTGCACCAGGATGCCGTCGTCGTTATAAAAGTCATAAGCGTTGCCGCCGATGTGAGGCCGCTTATCAACAATTAAAACTTTTTTATCCATGGCATTGGCCAGGCGTTCGGCGAGAACGCTACCCGCGTATCCCGCACCCACGATCAAGTAATCGAACATGTGACGATCCTCTCTACTACTCTTCTTGATGTGTCTCTATGCGGAGAGGACTCAGGCGGCTGTGGTC
>JBBSHD010000049.1:0-10343 GCA_038253455.1 Terriglobales bacterium
CGGGCAATTCAACACCAAAAGAAAACGTGGGCTCTTTCAAACAAGAAACAAAAGCTCGCTCTGGGATGACAAGGTTGAGAGAGTTTAGTCGCTTATTGGAAGGTCAAAGACAAAACAAATTGCGACCCAACTAAAAAATGCCACGCCGTAACGACATTGCGAAGATTTTGATTATTGGCTCGGGCCCCATCGTGATTGGGCAGTCGGCGGAGTTCGATTACTCGGGCGCGCAGGCCTGCAAAGCGCTGAAGGCCGAGGGATACGAGGTGGTGCTGGCGAATTCCAATCCCGCCACCATCATGACCGACCCGGAGATGGCGGACCGCACCTACATCGAGCCGCTTACCCGGGAATATCTGGAAGAGATCATCCGTATCGAAAGCGAAATGCTGGGAAGGGTGGGAGTTGGCGCCGAGGATGAGACTGAGGCGGCGTGGGAGCGTGGCGTGCGGCGCTTCCGCGGCGCCAAGAGCGCTGGTGAGATGAGCGCGGCGAAGGGCGATATGAAGAAAGTTTTTGCGCTGCTGCCCACGGTGGGCGGGCAAACTGCTTTGAACCTGGCGGTGGAACTGGCTGACGGCGGGGTACTGGAAAAATATGGAGTGGAGCTGATCGGCGCACAGCTTCGCGCCATCAAGATGGCGGAAGACCGGCTGCTGTTCAAGGATGCGATGTCGCGCATCGGGCTCGACGTTCCCAAGTCGGCGCTGATCACCAACTTAAAAGACGGGCTGGAATTCTCCGGGAAGATCGGTTTCCCGGTGATTATCCGGCCATCGTTCACTCTCGGCGGCAGCGGGGGCGGCATCGCCTACAACCGCGAAGAGCTGTTGGAAATTCTGGCGCGCGGGATCGATCTTTCTCCGGTGCACGAAGTTCTGATCGAAGAATCGGTGCTGGGATGGAAGGAATACGAGCTCGAGGTCATGCGCGACCTGGCGGGCAACGTGATCGTGGTTTGCTCGATCGAAAATTTCGATCCCATGGGGGTGCACACCGGGGATTCGATCACGGTGGCCCCGGCGCAAACGCTCACCGACCGCGAATACCAGGCGATGCGCGACGCGGCGCTGGCGGTGATCAGGGAAATCGGCGTGGAGACCGGCGGCTCCAACATTCAATTTGGGGTGCAGCCCGCCACCGGCCGCCTGGTGGTGATCGAGATGAACCCGCGAGTGTCGCGCTCGTCGGCGCTGGCTTCGAAGGCCACCGGATTTCCCATTGCCAAGATCGCGGCCAAGCTGGCGGTGGGTTACACCCTCGACGAAATTCCCAATGACATCACTCGCAAGACTCCGGCTTGCTTTGAGCCCAGCATCGATTACGTGGTGGTGAAAATTCCCAAATGGCAGTTCGAAAAATTTCCCGGGGCTGACGAAGGCCTGGGTCCGCAGATGAAATCGGTGGGCGAGGTGATGGCAATTGGCCGCACTTTCAAAGAAGCCCTGATGAAAGGGTTGCGCTCGCTGGAGACCGGCAAGAGCATCGCGGCGGAAAAGATCGAGCCGCGCATTCTCACCCAGCGGCTGGTGACCCCGCATCCCGAACGAATGGATTACCTTCGCTACGCGTTGCGCGGCGGCTATTCGGTGAAGGAGCTGGCGAAGATCACATCCATCGATCCCTGGTTCCTCTACCAACTCAAAGAGATTACCGACATGACGCAGGAGCTGGCCAAGCATCCCCTGGAAAGCGTTCCCGCCGGCGTGCTGCGCCGGGCCAAGCGCATGGGCATCTCCGACGCGCGGCTGGCCGATACCTGGGGCCTTTCCGAAAGCAAGGGTGCGGGAGAAAAAATCCGCCACCTGCGCAAGAAGCATGGCATCACGCCGGTGTTCAAGCTGGTGGATACCTGCGCCGCGGAATTCGAGAGCTTCACTCCCTATCTTTATTCCACTTACGAGGAAGAGAGCGAGCTGCCGCCGACCGACCGCAAGAAAGTGATCATCCTGGGCAGCGGCCCTAATCGCATCGGGCAGGGAATCGAGTTCGATTACTGCTGCTGCCATGCGGCGTTTGCGCTGCGCGACGATGGTTTTGAAACCATCATGGTGAACTGCAATCCGGAGACGGTTTCGACCGATTACGACACCAGCGACCGTCTGTATTTCGAGCCGCTGACCCTCGAAGATGTGCTGGCGGTGTATGAGCATGAATCGTCGCGCGGCGCGCCGGTAGGAATGATCGTCCAGTTCGGGGGACAAACCCCGCTGAATCTGTCGCTGGCACTGAAGGCGGCGGGCGTCCCCATCATCGGAACGTCGCCGGAATCAATCGACCTGGCGGAAGATCGCAAGCGGTTCGGCAAGCTGCTGGTGGAGCTCGATATTCCGCAGCCGCCGGGCGCGATGGCGACCGATGTGGCCGAGGCGGTGAAAGCCGCCAACAAACTCGGATACCCGGTGCTGGTGCGGCCGTCATACGTGCTGGGCGGGCGCGCCATGGTGATTGCCTACGACGACGACGCGGTGATGCGGTATATGAAGGAAGCGGTGCAATATTCGCCGGAGCGCCCCATCCTGATCGACCATTTCCTCGAAGAGGCCACCGAGGTTGATGTGGACGCGCTGTGCGACGGCCAGGATGCGGTGATCGGCGGCATCATGCAGCACATCGAGGAAGCCGGCATCCACAGCTGGGATTCCTCGTGCGTGCTGCCGGCGGTGAATATTCCGGCGGCCGCGCTGGCCACGATTCGGGAATACACCTTCCGCCTGGCGCGGGCGCTGAAGGTGATCGGGCTGATGAATATCCAGTTCGCCATCCAGCGGGAAAAGGTGTTCGTGATCGAGGTCAACCCGCGGGCTTCGCGCACGGTGCCGTTTGTGTCGAAGGCCACTGGGGTGCCGCTGGCCAAGATCGCGGCGCGCTTGATGACGGGACGCAAACTGCGGGAATTTCTGCCGGAAAATATCGATCGCGGCGCCGACCTCGATACCGGAAGATGTTTTTACGTAAAGTCGCCGGTCTTTCCGTGGGCGAAGTTTCCCGGCGTGGATACCGTGCTGGGACCGGAGATGAAATCCACCGGCGAAGTCATGGGCGTGGCGGACAACTTTGGCGAGGCGTTCGCCAAGGCGCAACTGGCCGCGGGCCAGACATTGCCGGTATCCGGCAAGTTGTTTATCAGCGTGAACGACCGCGATAAGCCCGCGGTGGTGGAGCTGGCGCGGCGCTTTCTCGACCTGGGGTTCAAGCTCGTGGCCACCGACGGAACCGCGCGGGCGATCATCGCCGAGGGATTGCCGGTGGAGCGGGTGTTCAAAGTAAAAGAGGGCCGGCCGAACGTCGTGGACCTCATCAAGGGGCAGCAAATCCAGTTGATCGTCAATACCCCGTATGGCCAGGACCCGTATTTCGACGAGCACGCCATTCGGCGGGCGGCGGTGACCCAGCGTATCCCCACGATTACGACGCTGGCCGCGGCACAGGCCGCGGCGGACGGCATCGCGGCATTGCAGCGCGGCAACATCAGCGTGCGCGCGTTGCAGCATCTGCACGCCGAGCTTGCGGTGGCCATCGGCTGACCGTTTATGATGAGCGAGGCGATGCCGGCGCGTTTTTACCGTTTCCGCGCCGCAGGCCGAGCTGAAGCGGAACGGTGTCAGGCTTGGCCCATCGCCTTTTTCTTTCCTGCAAGGTTCATGAGCGAGTTTGCCGCGATTGCCTGCATGGCATACGCTTGTAACATGCTTCTGCTAGGAATTTTTCCGGCAATTACCACGCCTTTTTACGCCGATGGCGGCCTGTACCTCAAAAAACTCGAACACAACGTTGAGCGATATTCGCGCACCCCGGTTTCGGGGATGGTGGTGCTGGGCTCCACCGGCGAAGCGATCATGCTCTCCGACGTGGAGCAGCGCGAAGTCCTGCGGGTAGCCGCGGAAACCGCGGCGGCATCCAAAGTAATGATCGCGGGAACCGGCCGCGAGTCGGTCAGCGAAACCGTGGCGCTTTCAGAATATGCGGCGAAGCTGGGCTACGACTGCGTGCTGGTGCGGACGCCGCACTTCTACCGCCCGCAGATGCATCCCCAGAACATGCTGGCGTTCTACCGCTCGGTCGCCGACCGCTCGCCCCTGCCGGTCTTGTTGTACAACGTCCCGGTGTTCACCGCCTACGATTTGCCGGCGCAGGTGATCATCGAGCTGGCGTCGCATCCCAACATCATTGGCCTCAAGGAATCGGGCGGCGACCTGGCGAAGATCAAGGCCATCATCGCCGGCACCGCCGAGATGACGCGCACCGTACCGGTGACGGAAATATTCGAAGCGGTTACGGGCCGCATGGCTGCCGCGCCCGGCGACGGCTCGCTGGTCACCATCGGTAATTCCACAGTGGTGGCGCCGCCGCGCAAAGTGCGCTCGCGGCAGGTGGGTTTTCAGATACTGAACGGGCTGGCGCGAAACCTGCACGATTCGCTGGTGGGGGGCGCGTCGGGGGCGGTGCTGGCATTTGCGGCGGCTGCGCCCACCGCATGTTTCGAGGTATTCACGGCGTGGAAAGAAGATGATGCCGCGCTGGCTAAGAACAAGCAGGAACGCATCAATGACGCGGCCAAAAAAATCTCTGAATGGGGAGTGCCCGCGTTGAAGTATGCGGCTGACCTTAACGGGTATTACGGCGGGCTGGCGCGGCTGCCCTTGTTGCCGCCAACGGGAGAGATGAAGGCGGAGATCGAAGTTCTTATGCGGGACATTCCCAGCTAACCATCAAGTCCTGACGGGGAAATCATTTTCACCAGCGTTCGCTGCGCGAAGGGGACCCACAATAGAGCGGTGCACGCCACCAGCGCAAATCCTGCTCCGATGCGATGGCTGATCAGAAAGGGAGCCAGCGCCCAGAAAGCGTCGAGGGGCATCAGGGCGGGGAAGAGCTTGCGGAACATTTCGCCGAAGTGGGCCACGTCGAACGATACGACGGCAAAGAGAAATAGCCGCACTGCAATGCCCACGATACCAGTTACGGTGATCATTACTACCAGCGGCGTGGCCCACTGCGGCACAAAAGCGTCGGCCAGATTGTGGACTGCGTGTAAATGTCCTACCGCCAGAATGTAGAACGACAGGTACATTACCTGGATCAGGTTGAAAAGCCCGCGCGCCGGGCCGCGGCCCATAGAGCCTGGCGCGCCTGGGCTCACCAGGTTGTTGCCTGATCCAATGTACTTCGGCGCGCTGGAGAACGCGCTGGAATCTGCCGCAGTTTCCTGCTGCCGCTTTTCGGCTTCCTTCGCTAGTTGCGAATTGTCCGATGCGATACCCGTCGCGTTGGCTGAGACATTGGTGGCCCCAGGCCCCGCAAGTTCCACCGGAATCAGCAGGCGATACCCGCGCCGGGGCAGGGTTTCGATATATCTGGGGGAGGCTGCCGAATCGCTTAACGCTTCGCGAAGCTTGTTGATCGATGTATTCAGGCTGTGGTCGAAATCGACGAAGGTATCGGCGGGCCAGATTTTTTGCTGCAGCTCTTCGCGGGTGACCAGGTCTCCGGGGCGTTCCAGAAGCGCGGCCAGAATCTGGAATGGCTGGTCCTGGATTTTCATCCTGGCGCCGAACTTTCGCAGTTCGCGGGTGCGCAGGTCGGCCTCGAAAGGCCCGAAACGATAGATACCCTGGGGTGGAACGGCTGGGGACAACGGTGAATGGCTCCTCTGCTGAGAAGGCCAGTTTAGCATCGCCGGGCGCGCACCCAGCGCGTTCCCAGGCGATCGCCCACGCTGCCTAGGCCGGCTGCTGGGCAAAATATTCTTGCACCGCGCGCCGGCGGTAGGTGAAGTTTTGCTTGATTGCAGCGGCGACCACCGCATTAACCAGCGCGCCCTTGCCGGTTTCAAAATCAACATCGTCGGTGATCAGCGTTCCCATACCGCTGGGCCGCTGCTCTGCCCGGAAACGGTGGCAGTGATACCAGTGCCGGAATATCTTGCCGTTGACCTGGGTGTCACAAAAAAACCGGTTCTGCTCCCACTGCACGATGCGCGCCATCCATTGGATCCGCACCGGGACGTAGGGAAGCACGTTCATCGTAAGGGTGAACGTGGAGCCGGTGGCGGCGCACTGGCTTACCGCCGGGGTGCTGTGTGATGGCAGGATAAGCCGCTCCGCCTCGATGCGCGCGTTTAACGACGGCGGCGTGACCAGCAGCAGATTCGCGGGGTCGCAAAAAAACGCAAACACGCGCTCGATCGGTTGGGTCACGAATTGGTCGGTCTTGTAGTTGGGCACAGGCGGCGACGCGAAGCCCGGCGCGCTCAAGGGCTTCTTCCATCCTACGCCGCTGGCTGCTTCGAATTGAAATTTCGTTCTTGGGTCGACCGGGCGAATCCCGCAATGGGATTTAACTTTCCCGCACCAAGCCAGTAACCACAACATTTAGTGGTCAGACCCGGTGAAAACTCAATAAGTGGCGTTTTCTCCGAGGGGCGGAGAGAGTCCTCATACAGCTTAAAAAAAAAGATTGACAAGCCATGCAGGCAGAGTAGGATGAGGGCGGAAGTGGGAGAAAGTGGTAGAAAGTGACTAGAGGTGGGAGGCGGTAGTAAGCCGGTTCCGTTTCACCCAAAAGGACTTAATGAGGCCCGAACTGGAAGCCCAACGGTTCATCACTTCAAGAAGTACCACGGCAGCGGCTGTTTTCCAAGAATTGATTGCTGGCAGAAGTTGGTTGAGCACTCCCCCGGGAAGGTCGGTAGCAGGTGTTTCGCGGCAACCATCCAACACGCGTCGACGAGAAGGGCAGGCTGAAAATCCCTTCGGAATTCAAGCGCGTGATCGACGAGAAATACGGCAACAATTTTTACATCACCAGCCTCGATGGCAAGGTGGCGCAGATTTATCCGTTCGAAGAATGGCAGCACATCGAAGAGAAACTGGCGGGGCTATCGACCTACAATCCCACCAAGAAGAAGTTTTTGAACCGCATCAACTATTACGGCCAGAAGGTGGAGATGGATGCCCAGGGACGTTTGCTGATGCCGCAACTGCTGCGGGAATCGGCGGACATCAAGGGCGAAGTTGCGGTGGTAGGGCAGCTTACATTTCTCGAGGCCCGCAACATCGAGCTGTACCGGCGCGAGATCGAAGACAACCCGTTTACCACCGAGGATGAAAACACGCTCAACGATCTGGGTATTTAGTGATCGGCGGCAACGGGGTGCAGGACGACGTTCCCCAGGGGGACGGACATGGCGAGAGCGGCAAGGCTGGTCATGTAACGGTTCTTTTAGAGGAAGTAATCGGTTTTTTGGAAGTGCAGCGCGGGGGCTTTTATATCGACGCTACCCTGGGCCTGGGCGGTCACAGTTACGAAATCGCAAAACGCCTCGGCCGGCAGGGCAGGTTAACCGGCTTCGATAAAGATGAAGCGGCGCTGCAGTCTGCGGGCGAGCGATTGCAAAACCCGCCGCCGGAACTGGCGGGGGATTGGCCGCAGATCAAGCTGGTGCACGCATCGTTCGCGGAAGTGGCGCGGCACGCGGCCCCGGCAGAGATTGATGGATTGGTGGCCGACCTGGGTGTGAGCTCGATGCAACTGGGGAATGCGGCCCGAGGATTTAGTTTTCAGGCGGATGGACCGCTCGACATGCGGATGGATACGCAAGCCGGGCAAACCGC
Source organism: Terriglobales bacterium (assembly GCA_038253455.1). GTDB lineage: Bacteria > Acidobacteriota > Terriglobia > Terriglobales > Acidobacteriaceae > JBBQWT01. The sequence goes on from JBBSHD010000049.1 coordinate 7,617, forward strand.
CGAACAAGTGGTAAACCAGCTCGACGAAGAATCTCTCGCCGATCTGATTTACGAATTCGGAGACGAAAGGAGGTCGCGGAGAATCGCCAGAGCCATTGTTCGGGCACGGCCGGTACATACGACCGCTCATCTAGCACAAGTTATATCGGCCGCCGCCCGGCCAATGAAATCCAGAGAAAAGAAACCTGGGCACTCGATTCATCCAGCGACACTCACTTTTCAAGCGATCCGAATATTCGTAAACCGAGAACTGGAGGACCTGGAAGAGCTTCTGCGGAGCGCTCCCGGGGTACTCAAGACAGGGGGAAGGATGGCGGTGATCAGCTTCCACTCCCTGGAGGACCGGAGGGTGAAAGATGCATTCCGGCTGGGGGGGCAGCAGGGGACTTACGAAGTGCTGACCCGCAAGCCGGTGACCGCATCACCGCAGGAGGTCAGGCGCAATCCGAGGTCCCGCAGCGCGAAGTTGCGGGCCGTAGCGAGGCTGGCGCCGGTATAAATTTCAGCCGCGGCAAGAGCAGCGGTTCCCCGCAAGGCTTCTGTGGGCCGGGCGGAGAAAAATTCGGGACGGCGCCGCCTTTCAATACACCAGGGCGAAATCCCACAGCCATTCAACGTACGGCGCCGTCCCGGACGTTCAGCCAGCGGTTGTTCGAGGAGAAAGACGATGTACACCAATATCAAGTTCAACGGATTGCTGATTGACGAGCTCATGGCAATGGTGGAAAAAGTCGAGGAATATACCGGGCACCCTTTCGAACAGAAAGAAGCCAGGAAGCGAACCTCGAACCGTGACAACGTGACCGCCATGAACGAATACGCCACCCGACCCCGGCATCTTGACGAAGCGCACGAGGTCGCGTAATGGCAGCAGCCACCATACCTCGCACCGCACGGCTCCCCTTCCCCCCGCACGCCCTGGTGGAGGTACAACGGACGTCCGCGCTGGCCACGCCGGAAATTTATTTCGGCAAGGGCATCGATAATCGCCGGCTGGTGAAGTTTGCCGACCCCGAGCGCAATCGCGAGATGAAGCAGTTTACCTTCGCGGTCACCTTGATGTTTGCCCTGGTGCTGTTGTTCGTGGTGCAGCATTTCAGCTCCATCCAGTACGGGTACCAGATCGAGGCCCAGAAAAAAACGCGTGATGCGCTGGTGGAGATGAACCGCGAATTGCGCCTGGAGCAGGCTTCGCTGCGCGACCCCGACCGCATTGACCGGCTGGCCCGGCGCATGGGAATGCAAGCGCCCCCTGCGGGACAAGTTGTGCCGATGGAAAACAGCGGCGAAACTTCAGCCGAGCCGGTAATGGCGCGATCGTTCGGCATAGCGGTGATCACGGCTTCGCGGTAACCGTTTAAATTCAGGCGCGCCCGCGGGCGCGCCGAGCAATCTCCCGCAGTGACTTCAACCAGAGCCTGCTGGACGTGAAAGAAGTGGCGGTGGCGAGCAAAATCGCACCGCCACCAGCTTTGTCAGGGGCAATGGCGGCAACTCCCAACAGGATCGGCGCAAGAGGTCGTTTGCAAATCCTGCTGGGCATTTTTTTTCTCTGGACCCTGGTCGTCGGCCTCCGCCTGGTGGCCTTGCAGGTGGTCCACTACGGCGAATTTACCCAGCGCGCCGCGCGCCAGCAGCAGCGAACCATTGATGTCGATCCCAGCCGAGGAATTATTTACGACCGCAAGGGCCACGAGCTGGCCATGTCGGTGGCCGTGGATTCGGTGTTTGCCGTCCCTTCGGAAATCGCCGACCAGGAAGGCACGTCGCGGACCCTGGGCAAGCTGCTGGGGGTGGATAGCCGCGAGATCCTGACCCGCATGAGGTCCTCCCACGCCTTCGCGTGGGTGGCGCGCAAGATTGACAACGACAAGAGCGCGCAGCTTCACGCCATGAATATTCCCGGCATTTATTTTCAGAAGGAATCCAAGCGCTTCTATCCCAAGAACGAGCTGGCCGCGCAGTTGCTGGGTTATGTGGGCCTCGATGATGGCGGGCTGGCGGGCATCGAGCGCTCATTTGATTCCAAGCTCAAGGGCAAGCCGGGCAAGATGGTGATCTCTCTCGATGCCCGCAGAAAATGGTTTGGGCGGATCGAGCGGGAATCGGAAAAAGGCGAGAACCTGGTGCTCACGGTGGATGAAAAAATCCAATACATCGTTGAGCGCGAGCTGCAGCAGGCGATGCAGGACACTCACGCCGCGGCGGGCACCATTATCGTGGCCAATCCCCACACCGGCGAGATCCTGGCGCTGGCCAATTCTCCGACGTTCAATCCCAACAATTTCCATTCTCACGATCTGAGCCCGCTGAAAAACCGCGCGGTCAGCGACGTTTACGAGCCCGGGTCAACGTTCAAGCTGGTCACGCTCTCCGCGGCGCTGGAAGAGAACGTGGTGAAGCCCGGCGACAAGGTTGACTGCCAGATGGGCAGCGTGGTGGTGGGAGGCATGCGGATTCACGATCACCATCCTTTCGGCTTGCTGACCATCGCGCAGATCCTGGAAAAATCGAGCGACGTGGGCGCCATCAAGGTGGCGTTGCGCCTGGGCGAGGAACGCTTCGATCAATATATTCGCGCCTATGGTTTCGGCGCGCAGACCGGCGTTGAGCTGCCCGGCGAGACCCGGGGAATGGCCAAGCCGCTGGCACGGTGGTCGAAGGTGAGCATCGGCGCCATGGCCATGGGCCAGGAAATCGGCGTGTCTCCGCTGCAACTGGTGTCCA
>JBBSHD010000050.1:0-10207 GCA_038253455.1 Terriglobales bacterium
GACGCCACCTTCACCGATGTTTCCTACCGCATGGGGATCGGCGAAATCACGGTTCCCTTCCTGGGATGGGGCGCCGGCTTTCTCGATTTCGACAACGATGGCTGGAAGGACATCTTCGCCGCCAATGGACACGTATACCGCAACGTCGATCAGTACGACTGGGGAACCACGTTTGCGCAACGCCCGTTGGTGTTCCGCAACCTCGAGGGAAAACGCTTTGAGACCGTGGCGGCCGCCACCGGGAGCGGCATGGGACGAACCTATACATCCCGCGGCGCCGCCTTCGGTGACATTTTTAACGATGGAAAGATTTCGGTGGTGCTGAACAACCTTGATTCGCCGCCGGCGCTGCTGCGAAACGTGGTCAAGAACGGCAACCACTGGGTGGAACTCAAGCTCACCGGCGGGGCGAAGAGCCCGCGAGACGCGGTGGGCGCCACGGTTTACGTGGCCGCCGGGGGCGTCAGGCAGCGCGCTGATGTGATCAGCGGAGGCAGTTTCCTGTCGAGCTCCGATCCGCGGCTGCATTTTGGCCTGGCTGCGAACACTAAAATTGACAGCGTGAGAGTCCGCTGGCCCAGCGGCGCGGTGGAAGAGGTAGCGATCCCCGGCGTGGACCAGATTTTTCATTTGGTTGAAGGCCGCGGCGTGGTGAAGTTTTGAACCCGTTCAGGGGCTGAATTGAGCATCCCCGGGATGCTATGATTGTGCCCAATCAGTCTTTTCTTCGTCGCAGGATTCCTGTGCTGAACGGCCCGGATATCCGTACCCAATCCCCCTCCGGACCTCCGAGAACACCCGTGACGAAGCTCGATTGAGAAGTTGCGCAGCACCGATTTAGAGGATTGAATGGATTCCGGGAAGACTGGAAATTATTTGCAGCCGGTGGCGCCGCCGCAGCCTTTTTCAAGCGGCTTGGCCCGCCTTGAGCCGGGGCGTCCGCATCACTTTGACCACGCGGCCCAAGTCAAGGAGGCCGCGTATTTTACCAACCTCTGGCGGATCTTCGTAAAACGAAAGTGGACGGTCATCGCCACCGCGCTCATCGTCTTTACCCTGGCCGCCATCGCCACCTTCCGCATGACGCCGATGTACGACGCGGTGGCGCGCGTGGCCATCAACCGCGAAGCCCCCGATATGCTGGGATTCAAGGATGCCGGTGACCGCAACGTAGCCGACGATGACGATTACACGGTGAAGATTGACACCGAATCGCGCATCCTGCAGAGCGACGGCATGGCGCTGCAAATCATCTCCGCCCTGCACCTTGATCGGAACCCTGATTTCGCCGGTAAGGTAGCCGCGGCCGCCAACCCAGTCGCGGGATTGACCGCGCCCCCGCCGCTCGATAGCAAGCGCGAAGGCGAGCTCATCGCCGCGTTCAAGAAACATTTGAGCGTGGTGAAAATCTTTCATACCCGGCTGATCGAAATCCATTTCCTGAGTTCCAGTCCCAAGCTTTCGGCGGACGTCGCCAACGCGGTCAGCAACGCCTACATCGAGCAGAATTTCAAGAACCGGTTCACCTCCACCATGCAGGCGTCTGACTGGATTACGCAGCAGCTCGCCGACCTGCAATTGAAGGTGCAGACGTCGGAAGAGAAACTGGTGCGCTACCAACGCGAGAACGGCATCATCGGCCTCGATGAAAAGCAGAACATCATCACCTCCAAGCTGTCGCAGTTGAACCAGGATGCGACCATCGCGCAGTCGGAGCGCATACAGAAAGAAGCCAACTACAAGACGGCGATGGCCGGCAATCCTGAGCTGGTGTCGAAGCTCGACAGCGAAGGCATGGTGGAAAAGTTGCGGGCGCGGGCAAGCGATCTTTCGGCGCAACTGGCCAAGCTGCAGGTGCAACTCGGGCCTTCGCACCCGCGCGTGCTGGAGCTGACCAGCCAGTTGAAGCAGACGCGCGAAGAAATGAAGGCCGAGACCGTGCGTGTGGCGCAGCGCTACAAGAGCGAATTCGGCGCGGCGCGCGAGCGCGAAACCATGCTGACCCGCGCGCTCGAAGGCCAGAAACAACAGGCCAACCAGCTCAACGAGCGCTCCATCGAATACAACATTTTGAAGCACGACGCTGACAGCAACCGCCAGCTGTATGACGGTCTGCTGGCGCGCACCAAGGAGGCGGGCGTCTCCGCCGGCCTGCGCTCCAACAACATCCGCATCGTGGATAACGCGCGGGTGCCGGTGCGTCCTTCGGTCCCCAACGTACCGCTGTATCTTTCTCTCGGCTTGCTGCTCGGCCTGATTGGCGGCGTGGGCCTGGCCTTCGTGGTGGAGAGCCTGGACAATACGGTGATCTCGCCCGACCAGGTGCGCGCGGTTTCATCGCTGCCGCTGCTGGGGATTATTCCTCTGAGCGAGGCCACCCGCAACGGCGCGGGCCTGAATGGAAAGACCCCCAACATGCTGCCTTCCGCCGACCAGTCGGCGCGGCTGGTTTCACTCGAGCGTCCCAAGTCGGAGGTCGCGGAAGCCTATCGCGCGCTACGCACATCCATATTGCTTTCCGCCGCCGGCGCTCCGCCGAAGGTCATCATGGTCACCAGCGGCCTGCCGCAGGAAGGCAAGACCACCACCAGCATCAATACCGCCATCGTGCTGGCGCAAAAGGGCGGGCGCGTTCTGCTGGTAGATGCCGACCTGCGCCGTCCCGCTGTTCATATCGCGTTCGGCGTTTCCGGCAAGCAAGGTCTCAGCACCCTGCTGAGCGGCTCTGATATCGAGCCCGAAATTGTGCCCGCGCCCGGCGTCCCCGGGTTATATGTGCTGCCCGCGGGGCCAATTCCGCCGCATCCCGCGGAGTTGCTGGGCTCGAACGTGATGAGCTCTTACCTCATGCGATGGCGCGACGAGTTTGATCACATCGTGCTTGACACTCCGCCGGTGCTCTCGGTCACCGATGCGGTGGTGCTTTCCGTCGAAGCCGACGCCGTGGTTCTGGTCGTCCATTCCGGCAAGACTAATAAGGATGCGCTGCGCCGCAGCCGGGAGCTGCTGCTGCAGGTAAACTCACGCCTCATGGGAGTTATTCTGAACGCGGTAGATCTCCATTCCGCTGACGCCTATCATTTTTCCTACGGGGCGAAATACCGCGGCTACTACTACGATGAAGTGCCGAAGTAGCCAGGCCCGGCCTGCTGCTTTCTCAGTAAAAGGGCCGCACGGGGATTTGACCGGCCCGCATCCGGCGGCCGGGCAGCTCCCCCCGAATGCTACAATCGTGGCATAGACAGGCGGTTTGGAGCACGTCTTCGACCCGCCCCCCTCAGCCGCGATAATAAAATGAACTCCGACATCATTAGCGATTTTCCCGTGACCTTCTTGCCCTTCTCGAACGTGTTAAAACGCGCGGCCACCGATCGTGAACGCCGGTCTGGCGCGAATACATGGTTGAAGTTTCTCGCGCTTTTTTTTTTGCTGCTGGCGGGCGGCATGGTGGCGGCTCAGTCCCAGCCCGGCGCCGCGGTTACGGTCGCGCAGCCCCGCTCCCCTGGCCTCGAAACCGCGGATGATTACGTGATCAGTCCTAATGACGTGGTGGAAGTTTTTCTCACCGATGGGCCGGAATTTTCGCGCGAGTATCGCGTCAGCTCCAGCGGACAGATCGCCATCCCCCTGTTGCCCCAACCCATCGACGCCGCCGGAAAGACCCTGGGCGAGGTGGCGCGGGCAATCGATATCGAGTTCAAGCGCGCGGGCCTGCTGAATAATCCGCACGCCAGTCTTTCCATCAAGGAATCGCGGCTGCATTCGATCGCGGTCACAGGAGCGGTGAGAAACCCGCAGATTTATCCGGTGTTTGGCCATACCCGTTTGCTGGACCTTTTGTCACAGGCGGGCGGACTCGCCGAAAACGCCGGTCCCGCGGTGAAAATCACGCGCGGCGGCGCCAAGCAACTTGGCCAGACGCAGGTAAAAGATCTGGCCGCGCTGGGCAGCGCCAATCCCACGAATAAGGCCGCATCGGTCCCGCAAACCATCTTGCAGACAACGACCATCAAGCTGCGCGATTTGCTTTCCGGCTCCGATGCGTCGCTCAACGTCGATGTCTATCCCGGCGACTGGGTCACGGTCCCGGTAGCGGACATTATTTATGTAGTGGGAGCGGTCAACAAATCCGGCGGATTCCCCCTGTCATCTTCGCGCGAGAGCATGACCGTGCTGCAGGCGATCGCCTACGCCGAAGATTTGAAGGGCACAGCCCGCAGCGACCAGGTACGCATCCTGCGCCCCGACACCAGTGCTCCCAACGGACGCCAGGAAATTGTGGTGAACCTCAAGGAAATACTGGCGGGCAAGCGGCCCGACATTCCATTGCAGGCCAACGACGTGCTGTTCGTCCCCGACAGCAGCAGCAAGAAAGCATTTCGCCGCGGCATGGAAGCAGCCATCCAGACCCTGACCGGCCTGGCCCTCTACCGGCGCTAAATTCAAATCCGCAGCGCCCCCTTTTATTTTCAGCGCGCTTCCGCGAAGAGCAATATTGACCATTCACCGGAGGCCCGCTCAAGGCATCATGGAAGAATGATCAAAGCCACACTGAAGAAACTATCTCGCCGCCAGCTCGATAAGCAAAAGGTTGACGCCGTAAAGGCGGAAATCGCCGGGCCCCGCCGCAGTGCATCCGCCAAGGCGGGAATCGCAATGTCCCGCGCGGGCAAGTAAGCACTCTTTCTTCAGCGGAGGACCTTACGCGAGGAAGTAAGCATTATTTGTTCAGCGAAGAACCTCGCGTTCTCATTTTTTGCAGGGCCTTGCGGTTCAACTAATCTCCAGAAGTCGTAAAAGACAATGCTGGCGAACGAAAATTCCCCATACCTTGTCATCCTGGAGCGAGCTTTTGCTTCTTGTTTTAGCGAAGGACCTCGCGTTTTTCGTTGCTCTTGCCGTTGCCCTCCTTAAGTGGCAGCGAAATGCGCCCGGGTTTTGCTCTTCCGCCGCGAGTTAGAGTCAAAGGCAGGCTACGCGTAAAGTCTGACTGCGGGCCCTTTGAGTGTGTCGCTCGACCGGACGGTGCTGTTTACGCTCATGAAACAAAGGGTTCCTCGGCGTTGAAGCTGTGAAATAACCCCAAGACCGAAAAAACGAACAACGCCAAGTTGTTGAATGGCAATAAGTTAGTAATTTGGAATTTTGATCGTTTAGGGTTATTTCACAGCTTCGTTGCTCGGAATGACAATTCCTACAAAATGAAATTGCACTCTTCCAACCACTGGGTAATGAAAGTGTCCATCGTGACAACTCCTGAAAGAATGACAACTCCTGAAGACGCCGCTTCTTCCCAGGCTCATCCTTAATTAGATTGCTCTCATCCTGACAACTCTTGCACCGTAGTAACCACTTGACACGAAAACATCTCCTCGTAAAAATGTTCCAAACATTTAATGTATATTTGTTTCGCATGCATGAACCAGATCAATACTCGTCGCGCCAGGTAGTGGCCCTTACCGGGGTCACGCTGCGCCAGTTGCAATGGTGGGACGAGCAGGGAATCGTGCGACCCGCCCGCGACGGCCATCGCCGCATCTATTCCACTTCTGATGTGGCCGAAGTCGCGGTGCTGTGTGAATTGCGGCGCAAGCGCTTCCCGCTGCAGCGCGTGCGCAAGGTCATGCGTTTTCTGCAGCGCGAGCTGGGCAAGCGCCTGGTGGAAACCGTTACCGCGGGCTCCGACTACCACCTGCTTACCGACGGCAGGAATATCTACCTGGAAAATTCTTCGGCGGAAATCATCGACATCCTGAAGGACTCGCGCCAGCCATTGTTTTCAGTGTGCCTGAGCGACGCGGTCCGCCGCATCGAACCGCGGTTGCGCGGCCAGGCAGGCGGAAAAAAGACCCAGGCAGCTACCCGACCAGGAACAAGTGTGATCCATCGCAAGCAGGCATAGAGAAAATTGGACAGAAGAGAGATGCGAAATCCAGCCCAACCCGGAGGTGAACGTGGTCGCTGAACTGAACGTTCTCAGTGAGTGGATCCCCGAACAGATGGGCCCAGGCACGATCTTCGTCCTGGAAAACGCGGGCCAGACCGGCGAAGCCGCCGACCCTTACTGGGCCGTTCTCGCATGCCCATCCTGCGGAATTTTGGGCTTGATTACCCGCCGCCAGATCGTGGGATTGATCCCGGTCATCTGCGGGTCGAGCCAGTGCTCCGCCCAATTCTTCATTCGCGGCGAAGATGTGGAGATCAGAAAATCAAGCTGACGAACTGACGATTGGCGCGGGCGCTGGAAAAACGCGCCAGCGCTAAGATACGCTCACTACCACGGGAACCTGCTCGACAATCTGTATTCCGAAGCCTTCGAGAGCCGCGACCTTGCGCGGGTGGTTGGTGAGCAGCCGTATCGCATGAATTTCCAAGTCCGATAAAATCTGCGCGCCGATTCCAACTTCGCGCTGGGTTTTTCTCTGGTGGTCGGGCAGCGACGGCTCGCGCACGTCCCGATGAAAAACCAGAACCTTCTGGTCATCGATGCGTTCGACGCCGAACCCTTTGGTCGTCTGGTGCAGATAGATCAGCGCCCCGCGGCCTTCCTCGGCAATCAGCTCCAGCGAGCGGTCGAGCACCGCCTGGCACTCGCACCACGTCGCTCCAAAAACATCGCCCGCCAGGCAATGCGCATGGACGCGCACCAGCACCGGCGCCGCTCCCTGCGATACATCGCCGCGCACCAGCGCCACGTGCGATTCGCCATCAATCTCATTCTCGTAGGCGATCATGCGGAACTCGCCATAGCGGGTGGGAAGAAGCGATTCGCCTACCCGGCGCAAATAGCGCTCGTGGGACATGCGGTACCGGATGAGATCCGCCACCGTGAGCATCTTTAATGAGTGCGTGGCGCAGAATTCGACAAGGTCGGGGACGCGCGCCATGCTGCCATCCTCATTCATGATCTCGCAGATGATGCCGGCGGGCGCGAGGCCAGCCAGCCGCGCCAGGTCTACTGAAGCCTCGGTCTGTCCCGCTCGCACCAGCACGCCGCCCTTGCGCGCCTTCAGGGGAAACACGTGTCCGGGCCGCGCCAGGTCGCCGGGGCGGGTCCTGGGATCGATTGCCACCAGGATCGTATGGGCCCGGTCATAAGCGGAGATGCCGGTGGTCACTCCTTGGGCGGCGTCGATGGTTTCGCAAAAAGCGGTCTGGTATTGCGAGGTATTCTGGGCAGTCTGATTGCCGATGCGAAGGTGATCGAGCCGGTCTTCGGTAAGCGCAAGGCAAACCAGCCCGCGGCCGTACCGCGCCATAAAATTAATGGCCTCGGGCGATACCTTCTCCGCCGCCAGGGTGAGATCGCCTTCATTCTCGCGGTCTTCGTCGTCCACCACGACGATCATGCGCCCGGCGCGAATCTCGGCGATGGCGGTCTCAACATCGGTAAAAGGTGAAGAATCAGCCATGATCAGATTCTAGCAAGAAGGTGGGGCGGCGTCTTGGGCCGCGGTGATGCCTAGCGCCGGCCCGCGCGTCCTTGGGCCGCGCGAAACCCGCACTGGGAAATAAGCAACTATTAGGTTGCATGTTTGATGTCTCTGGATTATCGTCAATATGCAACTAGGAGGTTGCGTAATGGACAATCAGTTTGAGAAGAGCATTGAAATCACCGCCCCTGTGCAACGGGTGTGGCTCGCGCTCACCGATTCGCGGCAATTCGGTGAATGGTTTCGGGTGAAGATCGACGGGCCATTCGTAGCGGGACAACCGGTGATGGGCGAGCTCACCGTTCCCGGATACGAACACCTGAAAATGGAAATGCAAATCAAGAAGATAGAACCGACTTCGTATTTCGCCTATACCTGGCATCCGTATGCCATCGATCCCAAGGTGGATTACTCGCATGAGACGCCCACACTGGTCGAGTTCCGGCTGGAAAAAACGCCGGTCGGTACGCTGCTGACGGTCACCGAATCGGGATTTGAGAACCTTCCCCGCGAGCGTTACGCTGATGCGTTCCGCATGAACAGTCACGGTTGGGAGCAGCAACTGAAGCAGATTGGAGCGTATGTCACCAAGCCATCGCAGTAGCGCGAAGGCGACGGTTTTTGCGGCCCTGGGGGACGAGACCAGGCTGTTGCTGCTGGCGAAGCTTGGCAGCGGCGAGTCCCATTCGATTGCCAACCTGACCGCTGGAACCAAACTCACGCGGCAGGCGGTGACCAAGCACCTGCGGGTCTTGGAGCGAGTGCGGCTCGTCCACGCCCGGCGTTGCGGGCGGGAGAGGATTTTTGAGCTTGATCCGCAGCCCATCCACGAATTGGCGGCCTATCTCGAGCGTGTATCCAATCACTGGGACGGGGCCTTGGCCAGGCTAAAAGCTTTTGCCGAACGCGAATAGCCTTGACGTTGCGTATCGTCCAGCAGGACGGCATCATCAGCGCTGAAACCGGTAAATCATCGCCGCCTTCGCTGGACGGATACGCAACCCACAACGGCTGGGAGAACCGGTCGCGCACTTGATATAAGTAAAGGATGCAAAGCCAACCCCAACCGCGAAAGTGGATGACGTTGCTGGCGTTCGCGATCATCTACTTCGTGTGGGGATCGACGTTTCTGGCCATCCGGGTGGGCGTGCATGAGGTGCCGCCATTTCTGCTGGCGGCCATGCGCTTCCTGGCGGCCGGGCTGGCGCTGTACAGCGTCATGATGTTTCGCGGCGAGCGGCCGCCCACCGCGCGGCAATGGATGTCGGTCGCGGTAATCGCATTCCTGATCTTCGTGGTGGACTACGGTTTGTTGTTCTGGGCGGAGCAGCGCGTGCCTTCTGGCGTGGCGGCGGTCATGATGGCGACCATCCCGGTATTCATGGCGCTCTCGGAAATAATTTTTCTCCGCACGCAGAAGCTCACCCTCCGGCTGGCGCTGGCGCTGCTGATCGGCATTGCCGGGGTGGCGGTGCTGATGAGCCGCTCGCTCAGCCTGGGCGGCCCGCCCATCGACCGCCGCGGCGCAATCGCGCTCATCATTGGCGCGATGAGCTGGTCGGTAGCGTCGGCGCTGACGCGCAAGCTGCAGCTTCCGCCCTCCAAGGTCATGAGCTCCGGAGCGCAGATGCTCACCGGCGGAGTGTTGCTGACGTGCGCGTCAGGCGCGCTGGGAGAGTTTCGCAATTTTCACCCGCTGCTGGTCTCGCGGATGGCATGGATCGCGCTGCTGTACCTGATCGTCGCCGGCTCCATCATCGGATTCACCGCGTATGTGTGGCTGATTCATCGCGAATCTCCCACCAAAGTGGGGACGTATGCCTACGTGAATCCAGTGGTGGCGGTGATCATCGGGTATTTCATTGGCGGAGAGACCCTGGGCATGAGGACCATCGTCGGCACACTCTTTGTCCTGGTCAGCGTGGTGGTCATCACTACCACGCGCAAACCGGCGCCGGTTGCCGCGAAAGCGGCTGGCTAGTCCCGCAGAAAAATGTTCACTCGTAAGCAGATGCGCCCAGCCCAGCACTGTCGTCTCGCTCCACGATCAAAGACCCCAGGTTTCTGGCGCCCAAGCCGCAAACTTTCCCGGCCCAGCACTGTCATATCGACCGGAGTCCGCGAGCTTTGCGCGGCGGAGTGGAGAGACCTCGATTTTTCCCGGTGGCCAATCCGCAAAACTTCGCACCCCAGCCTTATGGTATGTTTACTCCGCGATTGCCATCTTTTGCTTGCGAGGAATCCCAAATGAAACGCACCTTATTGCGATTATTTTTAGCGCTGAGCCTGTTGCCGGTCTTGCTGACGGCGCAGGCGCAACGCTGGCCAGAGAAGAAGGCCAACGACTGGTACCAGCAGCAACCCTGGCCGGTGGGCAGCAACTACATTCCGGCCGACGCCATCAACGAGCTGGAGATGTGGCAAGCCGCCACCTTCGACGAGCCCCAGATCGATAAAGAGTTGGGATGGGCCGAGGGACTGGGCATGAACACCATGCGGGTCTTCCTCCACGACCTGCTGTGGCAGCAGGACCGCGAAGGTTTCAAGAAACGCATGGACACGTTTCTCACGGTCGCCGCGAAGCATCACGTGCGTCCTATATTCGTGCTCTTCGATTCGGTGTGGGACCCCAACCCCAAGCTGGGCCAGCAGCATCCTCCAATCCCCGGCGTGCACAACTCAGGGTGGGTGCAATCCCCGGGAGCGGCGGCGCTGGCGGATGCGTCGCAGTATCCCCGGCTGAAGGCCTACGTGCAGGGAGTGGTGGGGGCGTA
>JBBSHD010000051.1:0-10207 GCA_038253455.1 Terriglobales bacterium
ACAAATTTTTCCCTTGTGATGGTTTATCTGAACCATGCCCCGATTATTTTTGCCGGGTAAGATTTTAAAGTTCAAGTTGTGAAACGCTTTGGATCCCTCCGATAACAGGTCAAAAAAACATCATGGAGAAAGATTCGTCGCGCAGTAGGGGTTCTTCCTCACCCCCGATAAAGCCAGGGGATCGTCAGAATGACAACTAATGAGTGGGAGTTTCTTCTGGGGCGGTGTTCAGGGTCTCGTCACGGCCGCGAAGGGCAATACCCCTTGCACGGTAGGGGTTCTTCCTCGCCCCCATAAAGCCGGGGATCGTCAGAATGACAACCGAGGGAGGGCGAATCCTTCTTCGAACTTTTTCTCTAGTGAGGGAGAGAAAAATACCACGCGACCGCTACGACCCGTCTTCCAGCGGCAACACCGCGGGCTGCCGACGGTTCTTGCGGAACACCACCCGCAGGTCCTCGCGCCAACGCTCATCCACGGCCAGCAGGATCACATCGATTTCGGGTGAGAAGTAACGCAAAATTGCATCGAAGGTCGAATGAATGCGCAACGCCGGCGCCACCAGGAAAAATATCCGAAGCGGGTGAATTCATCGCGCATATGGTGCCAGCGCACGCGCGCCCAGTAATCAAGGCCCTGCAACGGCAGGTGGATGTCCTCATCCGACTTCAACTCCAGCACTGCCAGCCTGCCGGCATTGGTCACGGTGAGAATGTCGATCATGGCGCGGTCGGAAGCGGCAAACGCCGGCACCTGCGAATAAACCCACTGCGCATCGAAGCGCGAGTCGAGCTGCCGGATCGAAGGAATGACCAGCGATTCCAGCCAGCGCTCGGGATGCATGCGCCACAGAGGATTATGGCGGTCGCCGCCGGAACGGCGTGAGGCCACCAGGCGCTTGACCCACTCCGCCAGCCGCTCGCCGTTGGCCTCGGTCAGAATGGTTTCGCTGGAATCTCCGCCGAAGATAATTTCTTCCACGCGATTGAATGATTCCGGCTCCAGCCCCAGGCGCGCGCGCGCAAACTGCAACCCGTTGAAGCGGAAGCCTATCTCGCTGCCCGAAATTACCGCGATCGCGATGTGCGGCGGCTCCGCCGCCCCGGCCAGCGCCAGCGTTTCTACCATGGCAATCGAAGCCGCAAAGCGTTCACGCACCGCGGCCACGTCGGGACAACGCACCAGCCGCGTCGCGATATTGCCGCGATCGCTGGTATCGATCTCAATTACTTCCGCCGGGTTTCTGAGTTTCTCCAGGCCATCGATTTCGTAGAGCTCGAAGCTTGCCACTTCGTGATTGAGAAAGCCCATGCGCGCACTGGCCACATCCGAAGTCCCGCGCGGCACAAATAACTTGAGGCCTTTCAGCACCCGATGCGGCGCCTCACGCTCGCGGCAGACGTCGAGCCAGATCAATCCAAAGGTGAGGGCGGCATCGATTGACGACTGGCTCTCCTGGGCGTTGACCCCCAGCACGGCATACGCGGTATTGCCGCGGCCCAGCAACCCGCGCGTATAGACCGGCCCGAACGACCGGTTGAGGTCCATGGCCGACGTAAAATTCTCGAGGACGAAGCCGGGAAACGTGCGCCGCAACAGTTTCTGCAGATCGCGCTGGTAAGCGGTGCGCGCCGCCTTGCGGTCGGAAGGCGAGCGGGCGTCGAGGTCGCGGCAAATTTCCAGCTTCTGCGGCTGGCTCCGGCCAAACTGGGTGACCGAAAGGCGCAGCTTGCCGGTCAGGGTCTCGGCCTCTACCACCCGGCGCACCGAGTTGCGTTCCGGCGACCACAGGTGCAAAACACATTTGCCGTGCTGCGATGAGATCGAGTATTTGGCCGACGTCATCTCGAAGGTGGTTTCGCCATCTTCGCGCACGATGGCGCAAGGGCTTTCCGCCAGAAATTCTTCGACGTGGCGCGCCAGCACTTCAGCGGATATGGCCATCAACTCTCCCTTGGACGCCGCCATTATATGTCCCTATATGTCAATGGATATCTCGGACCTGAAACTTTGCCGCCGCGGCTGTCATCCAACTGCCTCACCGCAAGGCGGCGACGGTTTGCCGGATGTTACCGCTTCCGGTAAAATTGAGGATTCAAACACAAGTGAAACGGAGCACGTTATGAAAGCAGCCATTCATCCCGCATACGATCAGATCAACGTGAAGTGTGCCTGCGGCAACCAGTTCGTGACACGATCAACCCATAAGGGCGATATCCACGTGGAAATTTGCTCGGCGTGCCACCCCTTCTTCACCGGCAAGCAGAAGCTGCTGGATACGGCCGGCCGCATCGAGCGCTTCCGCCGCAAGTATGCCGGCAACGAGAAAAAGACCGCCGCCAAGTAATTGCGGAACAGCACACGGTTTTGAAGCCTCCAACCGGACCATCGCAGTTGGAGGTTTTTTATTTCGGGCCGCGTCCGGCCCGGGTAAAATCCTAAGATCGATCCAGTGAAAAAATATTCTCCACAACGGCTGGTTACCGACCCCGCGACGCGGTCGAAGCCCGGCGTGTGGAGCGTCGACAGTCCCGATGCCCAGGCGGCATCCCTTGCCGGCCGCGTACCCGCCGAAGTTGTCATCGGCGGAGTACGCATTGCGCCGGCTACCATCCTGGCGCCCATGGCCGGGGTCACGGACACAGTATTTCGCCGATTCATCAAGTATTCGTCGTTCGACGCGCAGGCGCGGCAGTCTGCCTGCGGCCTGATCATGACCGAGTTCACGTCGGCCGACGGCATCCTGCGGTGCCGCGAATCCAAGCGCAAGCGCTACCTGCATTTCTATGCGGAAGAGCATCCCATTTCGGCGCAGTTGTTTGGCAGCAACCCGCAAGTGCTGGCGGACGCCGCCCGTCTCGTCGAAGACCTCGGTTTTGACATGGTTGACTTGAACCTGGGGTGCCCGGCCAAGCGCGTGGTGAAATGTAATGGCGGCTCGGGATTGCTGCGCGACCTGCCACGCATTCGGATTATTTTCGAGCAGGTGCGCGCCGCGGTGAAGATTCCGTTTACGGTAAAATTCCGCGCCGGCTGGAACCATGAAGAAATCGTGTGTGTGGAGCTGGCGCGCATGGCGCAGGATTGCGGCTTGAACGCCGTGGCCCTGCATGCCCGCACTCGCGAGCAGGGCTACAGCGGTTCCGCGCGCTGGGAATGGATTGCCGCGGTCAAAGACGCCGTCACCATCCCCGTGATCGGCAACGGTGACATTCGATCTCCCGAGGATGCCGCGGCCATGGTTACCGCCACCGGCTGCGACGCGGTGATGATTGGCAGAATGGCGGCGTCCAACCCGTGGATCTTCCGCCAGATCGCCCAGTACCAGGCAACGGGCGCCTATGACGAGCCTTCGGATCGCGACCGTTACGAGATGATCCGGACCTACTTCCGCATGCTGGTGGAAGAAGATATTCCCGGCGCCGCGGGAAAGATGAAGCAGTTCGCTTCATGGTTTACCCACGGCGTCGCCAACGGCGCCACCCTGCGTAAAGCGGTGTACGACGCGCGCGATGCCCAGGACATCCTCGACGGAGTCGACCGTTTCTTCGGTCCCATCATCGCCGCGGAGCACTCCTGCGCCGGCGTCTCCGCTTAGTTCCCTCAACTGCTGGACCAGCGCTTCGCTATCGCGCCGCGGCAGTTTCCGGCGGTTTTACGTTTACTTCCCCGCCGCTCGACTGCTCCAGGTAACCCCAGGGCAGGGCGGGGTCATGGGTGAAGATGGTCAGCCACCTTTGCGAAACGGCGGACTCATAAAAACGTTTGCGGCTCTCGACGGTTTCCAGCGGGTACAGGTCAAATGACAGCGTCCACGACAGCCGCAAATGAAACTGCGTGGGAATCAGGTCAGAGATGTAGCACGCACTCTGGCCCTGGCTCTCGATCATGATGGCCTGCATGTGGCGGGTGTGGCCGGGATAAGTCACCACCGAGATGCCGGGAAGGATGGTGGTTGCGCCGTCGCCGGTAAGCTTCATCTGTCCGCTGGCCACCAGGGGATCGTAGTTTTCCGTCAGGTAAGTGGCGCGATCGCGCTCGAGCTGCATGCGTCCGTGCAGGCATTCGCCCTCTGACGCGTAATAGGCCGCGTTGGGAAAAGTGGCTACCATCTGCCCGTTCTCGCGCACCGTGTTCCACCCGCAATGATCGAAATGCAAATGAGAATTAATGACTACATCGATGTCGCCGGGCTGCACCCCCAGCCTTGCCAGATTCTTCAGCAAGCCTTCCGGGGGAGAGAAAATGCTCTTCATCCGGTCGTTGAGCTTGTTGCCCAGTCCGGTTTCGATCAGCACGTTCTTGCCGTGGGCCCTGACCAGCACTGAATTCAAGCCGACGACCACCCGGTTGTTGGCGTCGGCGGCCATTTTCTTTTGCCACATCACCTTGGGAATCAGGCCGAACAAGGCGCCGCCGTCGAGCAGGTAATTGCCGTCAGGGACGATAGTGAGCTCGAATTCGCCCAGGGTAAGCGATGGCATCGCCGCAGGCGCTCCTTTACCTGCTTCTCCAGCAGCGCTCACTTCGCGCCTGCTTTCTTAGACAGCAACCCAGGCAGCAGTTCGCTCTCGAAGAGTTGATCGATGCGCGTGTACAGGTGGGTGCGCGCCACCGGACCGGCGATGCCGTGGGTCTTCTGCGGATAAAGCATGAGGTCGAACTGCTTGCCGGCGGTGATGAACGCCTGCACCATCTGAAAGGTATTTTGCGGATGCACGTTGTCATCGCTGGTGCCGTGCACTATTAAAAGATGCCCGTGCAACTGGCCGGCAACGGTTACCGGCGAGCTGCGCGTGTAACCTTCTTCGTTCTGGCGCGGCTGCCCCATGTAGCGCTCCGTATAAATGGAATCATAGTCATGCCAGTCAGTGACCGGCGCCACCGCCACTCCCACCTTGAACTTGTCGGAATGGGTCATGGCGTAGAGCGTCATGTAGCCGCCATAGCTCCATCCCCACCATCCCAGCCTCGTTGAATCGAGTTGCGGGAATCGGTCCAGCGCCTGTTGCAGCGCGCTGAGCTGGTCTTTCAATTCGGTTTCGCCGAAATTGCGGCGCACCGCCGCCGCGTACTGCTTGCCCCGGCCGCCCATCCCGCGGTTGTCCACTTTGAGTACGGCAATTCCCTCTCGTGCCAGGATTTGGTCGAACAGCGTGCTCGCTCCCCAGGCGTTCTTCACCGTTTGCGCTTCCGGCCCGCCATAGGGGTTCATCACCAGCGGGATTTTTGTCCCAGCCGCCGCCCGGGGCAGCAGCAGCAGGCCGCGCAGTAGAGTGCCGTTATCGCTCTTGAAGTCAACGAATTGCGGTGTGAGCAAGCGGTAATCTTTCAGTTCATTGGCCTCCCAGATCTTTTCGCAGTGGAATTTGGGAGCGCATACCGAAAGCCGCGGCACCGTGTTCAGCGCGGAATAATTGTCCACGTAGTGCAGGCCGTCACCGGAAAAAGATGCGTTGTGCCAGCCCTCACCCTCCGACACCCGGGTTGCAGGACCGCCGCTCAGCGCGATCTGGTAAAGCTGCTTCTGGCGGTCGTCGCCTTGATTGGATTCGAAATAAACGTTGCCGGTGCGCCCGCCGCGATCGTCCACCGCCTTTACCGATGAAACTTCGAAATCTCCGCTGGTTAGCTGCCTTTCCAGCACCGCCTCGGAGGCCAGCGGTTGTTGCTGGTTGAACCTGTAGAGATAAAGATGGGTGTGCCCGTCTCTCCAGCTCGACCAGACAAAGCCGTCGCCGGATTTCAGTGGATGAAAATCATCCACATTGATCCAGGTATCACTCTTCTCAGTCAGCACCACTCGGCCGTGGCCGGAGTTGACGTCGATAAAATACAAATCCATCCGGTCTTGCGCGCGGTTCAACACTTCCGCGTACAGAATTCCATCGCGCAACCATCCAAACCTCGGCACATAGCTGTCGAAGTCGAATTTTCCCGCGGGGGTATCGAGCGACATCCATTTCACCTTGTCGCGTTCGGAGCTGGCGATCCCCAGGCGCACCACCGGATTGGAATCGCCGGGCTTGGGATACTTCTGCATATCCAGCGAGGGATGCAAAGGGATGAGGTCAGTGATGGGATACGCCGGCACCTTGTTCTCGTCCATCTGCAGGAATGCAATTTGTTTCCCGCTGGGCGACCAGAAGTAGTTGCTGCGTACGCCAAGCTCTTCGCCGTACACCCAATCCACTTCGCCATTGAGATAATCGCTGTCTTCTTCGCGCGTGAGTACCGTCTCGCGATTATTAGAGAGCGAGTGCACCACCAGGTTGTGCTTTCTGATGTAGGAAATGGTGTTGCCGTCGGGTGAAAATTTAGGATCAAGCATCGGGTCGGTGGACGCCGTGATCTGCGTCCCGGTGCCGGTGTTCAGGGAATAAAGCCAGAGCTGCCCGTTGGCGTCGAACAGCAAGTGCCGGGAGTCAGGCGACCAGTGGTAGCCCGCTACCGCGTAACGCGACCGCCGCTCCTTCTCACGCTCGTCTTTGATGTGGGCGGCAGGCGGAGCCAGCGCCGATAATTTCTCGCTGCTCATCAGCACTTCGCGCTTGCCGGTCGCCGGATCAATCGACCAGAGTTGTCCATGCTCCCCAGATTCGTCGCGCAGGATGTAGGTCACCCGGGCGCCGTCCGGACTCCATTGCACCGCCTCCGGGGCTCGCCCCAACAATCCCGGCTGCGCGTTGATCAGGTCGATGGTAAGGTTTTTCTCGGTTCCAATCGGCGGAGGCTCTTGCCCCCAAGCCAGCACGGCAATAGCCGGCAATGCTATGGCAAAAAATATCAGTTTGCAGCGAGTGTTCACAGAGAGCATCCTCGGGGATAAGCTTAACGCGTGCCAGGCAGGAGCAATTGGCGTCTTTTAATGTAACATTCGCGCACCGCCGCGCAACCCGGCCTTAAAAGCCGCAGGACTCGCCTTCCCTACGGCGGCTGAAACGGCCGATTTCCTGTTTCGGCATGCCGGTACATCCGCAGTAAGGCAGCGAAATCTGCGGGTCCATAAGTGCTACAATTTTCCCACGGCACCCTCGCCGCGGCCCCGCCTATGAATGCAGAACTGGAAAAGCTGATCGCCCTGGAGCAAACCGACAAGGAAATTTTGCGTTTGCGGGAAGAAGTCGCGGCGCTGCCCGGTCGCGTCGCCGAGATTGAAGGCAAGCTGGCCACGGTCACCGCGCAGGTGGAGCAGAGCAAAGAAGCCATCAAGAACCAGGAAATGGACAAGCGCAAGCTGGAAGCCGATATCAAAGACAATCAGGGAAAGATTTCCAAGCTGCGCTCCCAGGCCCTTGAAGTGAAGAGCAACGAACAATACCGGGCGCTGATGCACGAAATCGAGTTTGCCGAGCACGCCATTCGCGACTGTGAAGACAAGATTCTCGAAGGCATGGAGCGCGCCGAATCACTGGAACACGCGCAAAAATCCAACGAAGCCGAAATGAAGACCCAGCGGGTGGCGGTAGAGACGGAAAAGAACCTGGCCCGCGAGCGCACCGCGGTGGATGAAAAACTGCTGGCCGAACTGGCGGCGCGGGCTAATTCCCTGCGGCCGGCCATCGAAAGCAGCGTGCTGGCTCACTACGACCGCCTGATGCGGCAGCGCAAGAGCGCCATCGCCGAGGCCCTGGCGGAAAGCTGCGTGGCCTGCCACGTCCTGCTGCGTCCGCAGAAATACAACGAGATCCGCACCAACGAACAAATTATCACCTGCGATTCCTGCGGGCGTATCTTGTATTACGATCCCGCGCATGAACCCCCTCCGGCGCCGGTGAAGGCCGCCGCGCGAATTCGCAGGGCCAATGCCGAGGCCGAAGCCGAAGCTGCACGGGCTGCTGATGAATCATCCGCTGAGACCCCCGCCTCTCAGTAAAAAAGAGGTTGCCATGACCGGTCGACCGATCGCCGCTTTTTTTCTTCTCGCCTTGCTTGCGGTACCCACCCTTTCGCAGGATCGATCCCTTCCCACCACCACTCCCGGAGCCACGAACCGCTCGGTGGAACTGAGGATCCGCGTGACCCTCAGCAACGATCATCCTATTAGCAAGCCGGTGCGAGTGCAGCTCATGGTGTCCGGCGCACCCTCGTTCGATACTTTCACCGATGATCGCGGCGAAGCTAATTTCCGGGTGCCGGGTGGAAATTATCGCGTCAGGGTCAGCGGACAGGATATTGAGGACCTCACCTCCGATATGTTCGAGGTGGATAGCCTCATGGGCATACACCAGGAGTTCGTGCGGGTAACTTTAAAACCGGAGGCGCAGGCCCAATTCAGCGCCGACTCATCGGTCGCCGTGGTTGATATCAACGTGCCGCGAAAGGCGCAGAAGGAATTCAACAAGGGTGTCGATAGCTTTCGCAAGGACAAGCTGCCCGAAGCCAAGAGCAGGTTCGAGGCCGCTATCGCGCTTTATCCGCAGTATGCCACCGCCTATAACTATCTCGGAGTCGTGGAAATCCGGGCGGGAGCAACCGCCCCGGCCCAGACTGCATTCGAGCAGGCCACCACGATCAATGACAAGTATGCCGACGCCCTGCTCAACCTGGGCAAGATCATGTACCAGCAACACAAGTATCCGGAAACCGAGAGTGCCCTGCTTCGCGTGATCAGCCTGGAACCCCAGAATGCATTGGCCCTGGCGATGCTCTCCCATGCTCAACTGCTGAATGGCAAGCCTGACCTGGCGCTCGCCAACGCCCGCCGCGCTCACGCCACCGGCGTGCCCCACATGGCGTCGGCGCACCTGATTGCCGCAAATGTGCTGGAGGCGCGCCACGATATGGCTGGCGCCCTGGGCGAATACAATCTCTACCTGGCGGAAGCGCCGAACAGCCCCGCCGCCGCCAGAATCAAGGCCGGCATCGATCGCTACCAGAAGGCGCAAATGCAAAAGCCGCCGCTGCCCGGCGCCAAACCCGGGGGGAAAGCAGCCACGCCCGCTGTGGCCGCCCCCGCGAAAACAGAAAAGCCAAAGTCCTGAGCCCGGAGCAAGCGCATCCTGAGGTGGTCATCACGGCGCGGGCCATCGCTCGCCTGCACGCCGGACACGCCTGGGTTTATCGATCGGATATCATCTCCGCCGGCGGCGCATCCCCCGGGGCGCTGGTTCGCGCCGTCGATCATCGCGGAAAATTCATGGGATGGGCGCTCTATAGCGACGCATCCCAGATCGCCTTGCGGCTGCTCTCGCGCCACGACGAGTCCGCGCCGCGGTGGCCCTCTCTAATCTCCAATCGCATCGCGGACGCCGTGGCCTACCGCAAGAAAGTCGTGCGCGACAGCGACGCCTTCCGCGTGGTCTTCAGCGAATCTGATTTTCTTCCGGGATTGATCATCGATTGCTACTACGACATCGTGTGTTTCCAGGCGCTGACCCAGGCCATGAACCTCGATTCCGCGCGGGCGGAAATTCAATCCGCCATTCTGCAGCAGCTCGCCCCGCAGACCATCGTGGAGCGGGTCGATGCGCGCATCCGGCAGCTTGAAAACCTGCCGCCGCGCGAGTCATCGGTCGTCCTCGGGGAGCGCTCCACCACCATATTTCACAGCAACGGGATTGCCTTTCACTTTGACGCCCTCGGCGGCCAGAAGACCGGGGCATTCCTCGACCAGCGGGAAAATTACGCGGCCGCCGCCGCCTATGCGCACGGCCAAGCCCTCGATTGCTTCTGCTATCACGGAGGATTTGCGTTGCACCTGGCGCGGGTCTGCGAACAGGTCACGGGGATTGACGCCTCCCGCCAGGCGCTGGAAGCCGCGGAACAGAACTCGCTGCTCAACCAGGCCCAGCAGCGCGCGCCGGAAATCGAATGGCTGGAAGGAAATGTCTTTGACGTGTTGAAGGATTACGCCACCGCACGCCGGCAGTATGACACCATCGTGCTCGATCCGCCACCCTTCGCCCGTAATAAAACCGCGCTCGCCAAAGCCATGCGCGGCTATAAAGAAATAAATCTGCGCGCGCTTAAAATGCTGCGTCCCGGTGGAATTCTGGTGACCTGTAGCTGTTCGCAGGCGGTGGCGGACAGCGATTTTGAGCAGATGCTGATCAGCGCCGCCAGCGACGCCGGCCGGCAGGTGCGCATGATTGAAAAACGCACCCAGGCACGCGACCATCCCATTTCGCTCACCATCCCGGAAAGCGCTTACTTGAAATGCTTTATTTGCTCGATAAGCTGATCGGAGCCGCCTTCAGGTGCTGGT
>JBBSHD010000052.1:0-10163 GCA_038253455.1 Terriglobales bacterium
CCACGCCACCTGCTGCCATGCCGGGTGGTAATCGCATCCTATAATGATCATTGAGGGCTCCTTTCTTGTCTTAGCATGTCCTGGTCCTCAACCCCATGACTGCTATTACATCATCGGAGCCTTCACTCTTATCTAATCAACTTGGATACGGCCGAAACCGGCTGTATCGCGGTCTGCGTCAGTCCCGGCTTCCGCGGCGCCATTCCCTATGGCTTGGCCTCGAAGACCAGATTAAAGGGAGTCTCCGCGGCTTTCCTGAAATGTTTAAATCCCGCCGCTTTTACGACTTTTTCGATTTGCGCCGGTCCCGCTTGCGCTCCCAGCGCCAACCCTACTTCCTGCGATAAAGATGCCGGAGTGCACAACATCGTGGACGCGGAATAATAGACTCTGCCCACCGGATTATGATTCCGTTCCGCCTCGTCATTGGCAAACGGCTCCACGATCATCCACACCCCGTCTTTGCCCAGAGCCTGCAGCACATGCCGCGCCGCGCCTTCCGGATCGCCCATGTCATGCAGGCAATCGAAGAACGCCACCAGGTCATATCCCTTGCCGCTGAAACTCTTGGCGGGCGCCACTTCAAACGTCACCCGGTCAGACACCCCTGCGGCCTTGGCCGCCTCCCGGGCGCGGGTGATCGAGGCTTCGTGATAATCGAACCCGTGAAATTTTGATTTTGGATAAGCCTGCGCCATCAACAAAGTTGAAGCGCCGTGCCCGCATCCGATGTCAGCGACCGTTCCCCCGCTCTTAAGCTTGGCCTCCATCCCTTCCAGGGACGGGATCCATGAGGTGGTGAGATGCGCCAGGTAATTAGGACGGAAGAACCGCTCGCACCCTTCGAACAGCGAGGTGTGATGTTCATGCCATCCAAATCCTTCTCCGGTCTTAAACCTTTCCATAATGGGTCCCAGGTCATTCATCACCGCTTCCACCATGAGAAACGCGCCGGGCAGATGGACGGGAGTATTATCCAGGGCCAGGGCAAAGGCCTGTTCCGGCGGCAACCGGTATGTTTTGCTGGCGGAATCGTAATGCACATATCCGCTGGCTGCGTTGGCGTTGAGCCATTCCCTTACGTAACGCTCTGATGTGCCGGTCTTTGCCGCCAGCGCGGTAGAGGTAACGGGTTCGCTGTCGCCCATTGCCCGGTACAAACCCAGGCGATCGCCGATCACGATCAGCGCGGCATGCATCGCGGCCCCAAGATCACCGATGGCTTGCCCCACAAAAGCATTCAGCTTGTCCATATCAATGGGCGGCACGGATGCGGAAGCCATTTCAGTCTCCTGACGAACGGGAATTTGAGTCACAGCATTATCCTCTGGTTCACCGAAGTTGGCAATTGGTTTTCATCACTGCGAGGAACCTGTGGGCGTCCGAAGTGCTGGGCCAGGCAATGCCGGCAGCTTGGGCTTTCCGGAGTAAAATTCTCTGCGGGGTCGCTCCCCGCCGGGCCGGCAAGGAGAAGAGTGGCGTTAGACCTGCAAGAATATTTCAAGAAATTTCCCGAGGTCTGTAAGCGCAAGTACGGGCGCACCTACAACCTCGCGGCCATGGAAAAACAATTCGCATCGCTCCGCGAAGGCAAGCGCTGGCTGGCTGCGAGAGATGTCGCTGCCATCTTCGACCCGCAGAACACTCCTTTCGCCCGATACTGGCAGGCGCCCGCCGCCAAAGACATCGATAAGCCTCTCGCTTCCGCCCGCATCATGATCACCGGCGACCCCGCGCATCCGCAACATGGCCCTGGCAGGATGCACCGGCGTCTTCGTCGGCTTCGAATCCTTAAGCGATCAGAACCTGAGCGACGCGCACAAGAAGACGCCCAAGACCGCCGATTACGCGCGGCGGGTGCGCATGCTGCATGATTGCGGCATCCAGGTGAACGGATCGTTCGTGCTGGGCTTCGATCACGATCGCAAAGATACGTTCGCCATCACCGCGCAATGGATCGAAGAGAACCGGCTGGAATGTGCCACCTTCCACATATTGACCCCATACCCGGCAACGCCGCTGTTCGCGCAGATGGAAGCCGAAGGCCGCCTGCTGCACCGCGACTGGTCGCTCTATGACACCAGTCACGCCGTCTTCCAGCCTCGTCACATGTCGCCCGAAGAGCTGGAGCAGGGTTACGCCTGGATGTACCGCCGCCTGTTTTCCAACGCCTCCATCTGGCGCCGGCGACCCGAGGATCCATCGGCCGTGCCCGCCTACCTGGCCATGTCATACCTGTACAAGCGATCAAACCCGGCGTGGCGCTGGCTGATCAAGCACGACATGGTGCATGCGGTGTGGCGTCCGCTGGTTGAGGTCACCCGGTGGCGCCATGTGCGCTATCGCCGGAAGCTCGAGCAATCTGAACTGGCAGGGTTCGGCGGCGGGCAAGTCGTTTCGGCTGGGGTCTGACTCATTCCCACGAGAAATTCCTAGCTGAGCTTCGCAGGCAAGAGATCCAGAAATTCCCTGCAGGCCCCGGTAAATTCCCCGTGGGTCTGGTCGATCAACGTGGGGCGAAGCGCCCGGTTGGCAAGCATCAGGAAAACAGCGCTCGCCAGGAAAATGCCGGCCGAAAACCATGCGGTGGCCGTGTCGGACACCCCCATGTACGAGTTGAGCAGTATCGTACTCGGAATCCAAGCCACGAAAAGGATGCCGCCGATGATGAGGTAGCGTTTTCTTTCTCCATGATGAATTTCGCACAGCGGCACAACCATGCTCATTTTCTTCTGCACGACCAGCGCCACAATCGCATAAATCAATATCCCCGGAAATATAACCAGGATGTACAGCCACGAAGGGTGCCAGCGAAAATTCCGCCTCCACGGCCGGTCGGCCGGCGCACCACATTTCACGCAGTTGGCCGGAAGCGCGCCGCCGCGCGGAACGATCAACTTTTTTCCATCACTGCTTGCCGAGGGGACAAAAGTGGGAGTGGGAGGCGGAAAAGTCATGGCCAAACCATACCAGCAGATGCTGATTCTGGAAATTTTATTTTGCTGACCGTGGTGAAATCCGATTACAGGGTAGTATCTACGTCATCGCTATGATTTTACTTTTTGGGTATCGCCATTGGACGCCATGATCTGCCCTTACTGTCGTACTGAATTGGGTGGCCTCGAAGGGGGCGCCGAGAAGATCTGCGAGGGATGCGGCACTCCCCATCACGAAGAATGTTTCGCCGAGAATGGCGGCTGCACCGTTTTTGGCTGCCGCTTCGCCCCGCCCGACGAGCCCAAAATCCATTTGCAGCCCGGCGAGTTTGCGCCGTCACACGCAATGCCAATGGCCGCTCCCGGAGCTCCCCCGGCGGACCGCTCCGCCATGGCTTTCACCGGCTTTGGCGATGTCCGCACCTACGCGCCGGTGCGTATCGGCGCAATCACAACCCACCCGGCCGGCGCCGGATCTTCAAGCACGCCGCCCCCGCCGCCGCCATCCCGACAGGGCGCAACCGAGCCGGCTCCCGTATTAGTCGACACCGCGCAACCGGTTCCTGAAATTCCCGTGGCCGCGCAAGAAGTTGACGCTACCCGCGGCCTGTTTCACGAATCGTTCGCCGTGCCCCCCAAACGGCGTTCGACCTACATCGTCTTAGGGCTGCTGCTCGGGATTTTCGGCGCCCACAGCTTTTATGCAGGCTACCGTGTTCGCGGAACCATACAGCTCTGCCTCACCGTTCTAACTTTAGGCTACGGAGCGCTGGTGACCGCAATATGGACGCTGGTAGAAATCTGTACCGTCAAACATGACAGCAACCACGTGGAGTTCAGCTGATGCGGTTTGACCCAGCGTTGCTGGTTGCGCCAAGGAACCAAGGGGTTCCTCGCCAGACTGCCAACTCCGATGCAACCAAAGAACGCATCAGGGAATGGTGATCTTACTCGCTCACGGATCGGCCTCAACGACAGCCACCACCGGCGCGCTCTCCACCGGCCTGACCTCATCCGCCGCCGGCGGGGCAACCGGCCTTGAATCCACCGGCAGCAGATGGGAATTCTGCGCCGCCCATTTAGCCGCCAGCCCGTTGAGCGGACTCTTGGTGTTGAACTCCTGGTACGAGATCATTCGCCCGATCCGGACGATGAGGTCATCCAACCCTTCCGACGCGGCCCAGAAATCCCCGATACAAACGCTGGAATCATCGAAGTTCGGATGAAACACGGGAGTCAGCATGCGGCACTGCGGCGCGCGCCGCGGGTATCCCAGGGAGAGGCTCACTTCCATCACATGGGTGTCGCGCTCCAAAATGTCGCCGGATGGGACCACGTACAGGCCGCGAATGTTGTACGTCACCCGGTAAACCTCGGGGGGCATTCCCGCGGTACCGCTGATCTGGATGGGTTCCCAGCCTTGAAAACGGCGGGTCAGCATTTCAAAATCGAGTTTGAGGCGGCGCACCCGGGGAGAAAGCATGCTCAGTACATACCCCAGTGCGGCAGATTTCGCAAAATTCCAAAGACCAAGACCAACATCGCCACGACAGGATAAGCCATCCTCGGAATCTTCAAAGAGATGCAGGCGCCGGTGCGAAGAAACGAAACATATTGCGCGATGCCCCACAACAGCAGAAAAGGAAACAGCGCGGTAAACACCGGATTCAGCGCCATCGCTTCAACCCACCGCAGATGCAGCAGCGCATACAGCGCCCGCGTGCTTCCACATCCGGGACACTTCCAGCCGGTGAGCTGGAAGAAGAGGCACGAAGGATAAAAGGAATTTTCCCCCGGCGGGACCTCGTACACCATCACCAGCGCCAGCATCGTGGCGGCGGCTGCAGCATGGGCGCCATATGTCTTCCGCAGCGAGATCACGCCAGCATTCCTTGTAGGTTGTTGTGGCGCTTCGTGATCTCATTGAAGTGGTACTGGAAGTACATGGTGGCGAAGAAAAACACCATCACTCCGCTCAACTGAAGCCCAATAGGCTCCCGTGAGTTGTAATAATCTTCGATCGACGCCTTCATATTAAAGACCGCATAGATTCGCAACACCAGTCCTGCCAGTCGGAACAGCGGCTCAATCGTAACCAATAATTGGTTATGGGTGACCCCGGCAATCAGACCCAGTGCGACGGGTATCCCGAAGCCAACAATCACATAGATGGCTAAAATCAGCAGCGCTTTGCTCTTTGGATCAATTTTCTTAACAAACGAAGCCTCGACAAAACTCCAAATGACTATGAATATCCCGCAGGTGAGAATGCCGAACAGGAGCACCAGGCCCCAATGAAGGTTGGGCGGAGTGGCCACCCGCATCACCATTCCCGGCTCTGCTCCGCCGTATAGCGTCGGCACCGGCTGGGGAGCGGGAATGTTTCCTATAATCTGGGAAACCGGCAGCAGTTCAGCCATGCCTTCACTGCGGCACAGGTCTGAGGGCGAAATCTCACCCGACTTTACATAACGCTGCAAGTCGGCCAGAGTGTACGGACCGTATTCCTTGTCATCGCGCTTGATGAAGTAATTCATTAGGCCTCCACAAATTCATGCCGCTCACGATTTCTGCCGCTCCTGGTACCGGAATGCGTAGCGCCCGATTTGGATCAGGTCTCCACTTTGCAGGAGGCGATTGTGGACCGGCTGTCCTGAGACATAAACCTCGCCCAGCGCGTTGATCTGCACTCGCGAGCCGCGCATCTCCAGAGACGCGTGGTCAGGAGCGACGCTGGGGTCCTTGAACAGGTAAATATCGCATTCCTGGCGGCTGCCAATCGAAGTGATCTGCTTGTAGAGAATGAACTGCTTCCCCGCCAGCGGGCCGGATGCGACGTAGAGCCAGCGCTCCTTGAATGCGCTTTCCACGATGCCGATGGCCACGCCGGTAGCCAGGCCGACCAGGCCAAAGCCGACGGCGCGGCTGGGCGCTCCGCCGCTGGTGGCGATTGCGATCGGGTCAAAGATGCATCCGCCGATTCCCGCGCCGATTAACCCACCGATCACCCCGTACTTCCCTTTCTGCAGCGATTTGCCGATCAGCCCATACACAATGCCTCCGGCGGCGCCGAATACCGCCCACGCCAACCCGCGAGACGCCCAGAACGCCGGGTTGTGCGCGCTCATCACTCCCAGCGCACGGACGATTTGCAGCACCATGTTGAATACGATGTTGGCGATGCCATAAAAGACGAAGCCGAAGATAGTTCCAATCAGCAGGGCGAGCCCGCCGCGGGTAAGCGCCCGCTTGACCGAACGCTCGACCATGCTTTCCGAAACGCTTAGAAAAACGCACATCAGGGCCACGACCAGGGGAACCATCAGTACATCGCCCCAGCGCGTCTGTCCGCCATCAGCGAAACCCGGCTCACAAATTCCCCAGCCGATGAATGCTCCGAAAAATCCCGCAATGCCGAGATAACACCACGCCTGGAGAAAGATCGATCCCTTCTGCTCGGAAACCTCCGGCGCGGTAGTGGGCTCTTCACGAATGCTCCCATAAACCTTCGCCTTGCCCTCTGTGGCGGAAGGCGGCACGATCTGGGGCGCACCGATGGAGACGGCGGCAACATCTTCCAGCGTGATCTTGATTCCGTTTTTTTCGCTATCCGGGTTCATGATTACCTCTTCGATCCGGGAGGGTTGGGTGGAACTGCGGGCTGCACGCCTGGCGAGCCAGGAGCCGGAAGAGCTGGAGGAAGATTGGCCGGGTAGCTGCATGCCCCATGCAGGGCTTGTCTCAGGCTGATTCCCTGTGGCAATGCGATATCGATGACCTGTCCGCGCGCGCAATCGCGAACCCCATACACATATCCCAAAATCTGGGCTTCATCCGGCCGCAGTTTGAAGAGCAGAATCATGGCCGCAACTCCCAGCAGCATCATTGCCAGGTGGCTCAGGGTGAGGCTGGTCCATCTCACCCAGGGGTTGGGCGCCGGCCTTCTTCGTGGAAGCGA
This sequence comes from Terriglobales bacterium, assembly GCA_038253455.1. Classification (GTDB taxonomy): domain Bacteria; phylum Acidobacteriota; class Terriglobia; order Terriglobales; family Acidobacteriaceae; genus JBBQWT01. The sequence continues at coordinate 6,895 of JBBSHD010000052.1, forward strand.
AGCGCCGGGAGAATCGATCGACCAGTCAAGGTTGTCCTGCTCGCTGGTCTCCTCTGGCGGGACAAATGTGCCGCGGCGCTCCTCGCGGTCATCAGCCACGATGCGGTTCAGCCGCTCGATCTTGCCGCCCACCCATCCGAAACAGCCTTCTTCATCGGAAACCGGATCGTACACCCACGCAATTTGCAGCGGCGATGAGAAAAAGTTTTCCTGGATGAACAAGTCATGTTCCGACAAAAATATTCCGAACGCGGGATGCGAATGGTACCAGCCGGCGATGCGATCATCAGGATACTCGCGGTCCTTGATCTGGTAGATGTGCTCCCACGTCTCCTGGGTGAAGGTGACGTGAGCTCCGCCCTGGCTTGCATTCATGCCCGCAATCGACGCGTGGATCCTGACCCGGCCGGCATCGTGGTCGCCGATGAGGACCCCGCACACCTCGGTCTTGATGGAAGCTCGGGCATGCTGGCGGATGGCCCGCATCACCCCGGTGGCGATTTCCACCACCGGCTCCGCGCCGTTTTTGCCGGGTTTGCTCATGCTCGATCCTCCCTGGGCACGCATCGCTGCAGAACGTCAGGCGCGTCCCCCGCGATCAGGTAGCCAATCTCTTCAAAATCATTGCGAACGATGAACAGGTCAAATTCCGGCAGGCCGAGCTGATCCAGCGCGCGTCTTCCAAAATCTTCGACGCCCGTATAGGAATGGATGGTCATCACCGTGCGCATGCTGCCATCTTTCGGGCAGCGTCCTTCCGCATAACTCAAGCGGCCCACCGGTACGAACAGTTCTTCCTCACTTCCGCAGGTGTTGCATCTGAGCTTGTGAACTACGTCGCGGCTGAATTCAATGACCGGATTCGCGCTGCGCAAATCTGTCCTGGCGCGCCGGTGCAATGCCTCTAATGTCAATTCACTGGAGCGTTGGGGAAGCGAAATAACGCGGTCCACGGTGTGGTGGCTCTGGCAGTCGGGGTTCTCGCTGTATTCCACCACGTACGAGCTGTGGTTCAGGCCCTCAAAGATAAAACCCTTTCCGGCCAGGACGGGCAGCCCGTGCAGCAACTTCACCGCCTCCTGCACCTCGATGGCGGCGATGACCGACGAAGTGGTGGGCGTGGTGGCCACCTTGCCCGCGGCAGCATCTTCGCGGGTGAGCAAGTTGCATGACATGCGGCGCTCCAGGATTTCCCAATCCGCTTCGCCCAGCGTGCACTCGTAACAAGCCGGCTGTCCGGGGAGAAAGACCCGCGCCACGCCGTTGATGCCTTCAATGGCGCCGTCAATCCACGGCCGGCCCAGCTTCCACGCCGACCGGTTGATCCACAAGCGCGCCTCGCGATTGTCGAGGCCCGCGATGATGATGTCCGCCCAGTCGAACAGGCCCAGTCCAAACTCTGAGGTGATGTTGCCGTGCAGCGCGGTGACCGTAGCATCGGGAGCAAGCTCGCGCAAGGCATCGGCCGCCGCCGAAGATTTGAACTTGCCGATGTCGCTTTCGCGATAAAGCACCGAGCGCGAGAGGTTCGACAGTTCAATCGTGTCCAGGTCCACAACCACGATCTGGCGGAAACCCAGCAGCGCCAGGTTTTTTAGGATCTCGTTGCCCAGGGCGCCCGCGCCCACCACCAGCATGCGCGCCTTGCTGATCTTCTCCTGGTCCCACCAGTGAATCATGCTGAAGCGGCTGTAGCGGCCTTCCGCCAGTTGTTCCGTCGAGATTGAGATGCGAGGGGGCGGCGGCACTTTATCCCGCCGTGATCTCGGGTTGCAGGCGCAGAATGTCGCCTTCCTTTACCGCGGCGTCGCCCAGGCTCTGACTGTCTTGTATCTGCCGCCCCGAGTTCTTGTGATGGAACTTGTAACTCAACGGCGCGCCATCGGGACCGGTTTTCGGCAGGTTGAGTTTCTCCACCAGGACCGCGATGATCTTGTTGGCCGGTGCATCCACCGGCAGCTCCACCGGCACGCGTTTGTTTTCCGTCGAATCGTAAACCGTGACATTAATGGTGGACATGATTGCCTCTTTGCTGCGCCCGATCTTCCGGGGCGCTTCCCTCGCAAACTATTCGCAATTTATAAACTCTTCGCCACGGCTCGATTCAACCCTCGCCAGATTGCCGATTATTTGGTCGTTTTCGGGGCGGGAGTTTCCCGCGTGGCCCCGCAAACCTTCTTAAAGTTTGAAAGTTTTTCCTCGCCGGTCTTCTCGAAGCTCCATCCGCCGGCGTCGTAAAGAACGTCGGCATCGACCGCAAAATTCAGGTTTTCAGCGTTGGGCGCGATCGCCTTGTTGAAGGTGTAACTGACGATCGCCAGAAGCGTGCCCCGCGAATCATAAACCGGGCCGCCGCTGTTTCCCGGGCTGATGGGCGCGGAAATCTGCAAGGTGCGGTTGGGCGCCAGCCGCGAAACAATTCCGGTGGACAGGCTGAAGTTCATTCCTTCCGGATGCCCGATCACGAACACCGCATCGCCGGAACTAATATCGGCCGCGTGCATGACCGGCTGGCAGAAACCGCCTTGTCCCTCGTGGCGGGGGATCCATAGCAACGCCACATCGCTGGCGGTATTGCGGGCAACCACTCGCGCGCCCGACCATCCGCCTTCCAGCGTAGAAAGCAAAACCTCTGATGTGTTCCCCGCCCTGGTGGCCCACGATTCGCCGTCAATCACATGGCGGGCGGTGGCGAACAGGTACCCGGCCGCGTCGGCTTGCAGAAGAAACGCGGTGCCAATCGTTCCCGAAGGCATGAGGTCTTTGCGAAACCAAAGTTTCTGCGGCGGCGAAGCGATGACCACCAGCGGCTTGAGCGTCCGGGAAAGCTCGCGCAGGGTGATCGACGTGGGCGCGGGGAGTTGAGGAAAATCCTTCTTCTCATCCAGCTCAGTCAGCCCCGCCGAGATGGGGACAGTCCCCACGCCGCTGGAAACCACGAAGGCCATGGCCCCGGTGAACAACACGCCGCTGATGATGAGCAGGGTGCAGAAATAGGCGTCCCACAGATGCCGGGTACGCGGCGGCCGCGAACGAAACGCCACCCGGGTGATAATCGCCGCCAGGCATAGGATCGGCAACACCAACACCAGCACTGGGAGCGACAACCGGGCCCACAAAGGAATGCCGGAAGCAACTTTGGGCGGTGGAGATGAAGCCGGCACCGTCTGCGGCTCCGGAATTCCCGCCACCTCTTCCTGCGTAACCACGAATTTTTCCATAGGTAGAGGGGCCTTTTTTTCAATCCAGCCAGGGCGCAGCCCAGAGCG
>JBBSHD010000053.1:0-9770 GCA_038253455.1 Terriglobales bacterium
AAGAGCGGAATCCTCGCGGGGTTCCGCATCGGCGAGCTCGTCGAGACCGGCGATCCCCAGGCCCTGTCGTTTGTGGACAAAGACACATTCCCGCCGCGCAATTTTCATCCCGGCGATAAGGTGCGCATCGTGCCCGGCGGTTCCGCCGTCCGCACCGGGGCTTATGTTGCGCCCTCAGTCATCTGCATGCCCCCGATGTACATCAACGTCGGCGCATACGTTGATGAAGGCTCGCTGATCGATTCCCACGCCCTGGTGGGCTCGTGCGCCCAGGTGGGAAGGCGGGTGCACCTCAGCGCCGCCGCCCAGATCGGCGGAGTGCTGGAACCGGTGAACGCCCTGCCGGTGGTGATTGAGGATGACGTGATGGTGGGCGGCAATTGCGGCATCTACGAAGGCACCCGCGTGGGCAAACGCGCGGTGCTGGGGTCGGGCACCATCCTCACCCGATCGACGCCGGTGTATGACATCGTCCACGAGCGCATCATCCGCGCCGAGGGCGGCGCCCCGTTGATGATTCCCGAGAATGCGGTAGTGGTTCCGGGCGCGCGCAACATCACCAAAGGCAAGGCGGTGGAGTGGGGCTTGTCGCTTTATACCCCGGTTATTGTGAAGTACCGCGACCAGAAAACCGATCAATCGATTGAACTTGAGGACTGGCTGCGCTGAGAACTCGAAGACTTGGTTGCAGCGCGAAGCGTGGCGAAAAAATTGTCGAAGAATAAAATCCTGATCGCGATCGCCCTGTTCGCGCTGCTGCTGGCAGTGGCAGCCGGCTATGGAGTGTTGCCCGCGGCGGCCGCTGCCAGCCTGCGATGGCTGGCGATTGCTCCGCTGGTAATTTACGCGGCGCTGCGGCGCTCGCTTACCGCCTGGATCATGGTTTCCATGGTGGTGGGCGCCGAGTTTGGCCACGACTTCCCTAATGCGGCCATGGGCCTCCAGGTCCTCAGCCTGATCTTCCTCAAGCTGGTCAAGACCATCATCGCTCCGCTGATTTTCAGCACGCTGGTTGTGGGCATCGCCGGCCACTCCAACCTCAGGCAGGTCGGCCGCATGGGCGTCAAAGCCCTGATTTATTTTGAGGTGGTCACCACCCTGGCGATCTTCATTGGCCTGGCCGCCATCAACATCAGCCGCGCCGGAGTAGGTATCCAGATGCCCACCGAGGCGGCGTCGGCTCCCGCGCGTCCCGACGCCCTGCCCGCCGCGCGCCAGACGGCCTCGGACATGATCCTGCACATTTTCCCCGAGAACATCGCCAAGTCGGTCGCCGAAGGGCAGATACTGCAGGTGGTCGTGTTCAGCGTGATCTTCGCCATCGCATTGTCGCTGCTCAGCGCCGAGCGGCGCGCTCCGTTGCTGAATCTGGCGGAGGCCTTGTCGGAAACCATGTTCAAGTTCACCAACCTGGTGATGTACCTGGCGCCGGTCGGGGTGGGCGCCGCCATCGCCTACACCGTGGGACACATGGGTCTCGGCATCCTGGTCAACCTTCTCAAGCTGGTGGCCACACTCTACGCCGCGCTGCTGGCGTTCATCGTTCTAATCCTGTTGCCCATCGCGCTGGCGGCGCGCGTGCCACGGCGCGAATTCATCAAGGCCATCGCCAAGCCGGTATCCATCGCCTTCGCTACCACCAGCTCCGAGGCCGCGCTGCCCAGCGCCATGGAAGCGATGGAAGCCATCGGCGTGCCGCGTCCCATAGTCGCCTTCGTAATGCCCACCGGCTACAGCTTTAACCTCGATGGCAGTACGCTCTATCTTTCGCTGGCCGCGGTGTTCGTCGCCCAGGCCGCGGGCATTCACCTCGGCTTTGGCCAGCAGTTAGTGATGGTCGCAACCATTATGCTGGCCAGCAAAGGCATCGCCGGCGTTCCCCGCTCCACCCTGGTCATCCTGATGGGAATGGCGCAATCGTTCAACCTGCCGCTGGAACCAATTTTCATTATTCTCGGCGTGGATACCCTGATGGATATGGGTCGAACATCAGTCAACGTGGTTGGCAATTGCCTGGCTACGGTGGTGGTGGCGCGATGGGAAGGCGAGTTTGGCAAGGATGTTCCTTCGCCGGTGGCGGTGGAGTCGGTGGAGTCGTAGGTTTTCTGTCGGACTTCTTTTTGTTCGGGTCGGATTAGAGGGGTTTTCATGGTTGGTATATCCGAAAGCCGCGATGCTGGAAGACAACTGTACGCCCTTGGCGTACCATTGATATATGGGTTAGCGAAGCGTGGTGATCTCTAGGGAATTTATCGAGGAGCCAACACTTAACCAAAATATCTCGAAGTATCTTGACTCCGAGCAGCGCGAAACTAAGCGGCCTGCAATAAGGAGAATGTAATGGCAAAACGAAAACTTTTTCTCGAACTAACGGAAGGGATCGAGGCGATGAAGAGCCACCGCGAGGGAAAGCTCACGTTGCGTACCTTCAAAATCAAACCCGCGCCCCTTCCGCACGTTGATGGCAAGTTCATCAAGGACACGCGTAACGGGTTGCACTGTTCAAGAGCGGTGTTTGCGCGAAAACTACGGATCAATGAACGAACTCTTGAAAAATGGGAACAGGGCCGGGCAAAACCCAACCCGCAGGCCGCTGCCCTCGTATTACTGGTTCGCGAGTTTCCCGATACCCTGCAACGACTCGAACAAGTCGCGACTCGCTAAGCAGCGGACATGCCCAGTTTTGAAAGACAACGACCTCAGGAGAATCAGTCCTCGGGATGGTTCCAATTTTGCAAATAGGTGTCGCTTAACAATTGAGAGATTTTGGATCTGTTGACTTCGTCAGGCAGTTCACTCTCCTTCACGGCCTGCTCCAGCTCGGAAAATCGATCTTTCGCCAACGCTAACACCCGTTCTAGAGAGCCATATTGTCCGGTGCGTATACTCACAAGCAATTCTTTTTCGGGACGAGGAAATGCAATCGTCCCGGGCCGCATGAGCTCAATTCCCTCGTTGAGCAGCCGGATTACATGCATAGCGGCTTTTACGTCGTAACCGTGGACGGTGATAAACTCATGACGCTGCCCTTTCTTGCCGGTTCCCAACCCTTGTAGGCGGCGCACCTGCGGGCAAAACCTCGAAACTGGAAAGAAGCCTGGCGAGATAAGAACACGTCACGGCGTTCGACGACTCTTGCCCACGTTTCAGGTTTCGAGGAATAGTTGTCTGCAAACAGAAAGTGGAGAGCGGTGGGGTTGCCCTTCGCTGCAAGACCTGCCCACTTGCGCAAGGAGTACAAGCACAGGTCTATATCGTCTGGTCCATTTCGGCGTTCACTACCCGCAGTGCTCCACACATAAAATTCACTCTTATCCAGTCCCAAAAGAAGTTCCGGAGGCTCCAGATATACGCCGTAAATATCGAGATCATCGGTATCTTTTACCTTGGCGCCATGTAATTCGCTGCCGCCCACAAATAGATGAATAAGACCGTCGACATAGTGAAATTGGGACTGCTCGAGTGCTGAATTTAGTCGGTCAGTGCGAGTCATTGGAATCAAGTTTTAGTCTAGCGAAAAAACATATTGAATAACACGTTACCTCTGACTTGTTTCTTTACGGGTCGGATTTGAACAATGACAACAGCAACAGAAAGCACGAGTTCCTTCGCTCAAACAAGAAGCAAAGAGCTCGCTCCAGGATGACAAGGTTGAGGGGTTTTCGCTCGCCGGTTTCTTTTTATGCGACTTCTTGAGACTGGAAGAGCAGGAGCCATGAACTCCGAAAATCCGTAAAGGCAACATCGCAATCGCGGAGCCACGCACCCATGACTTGATAACGACAACTCCCCCAAAAGGGGCTTTCTTCTTTAAAAGGGTGTTTCTTTTTACTCGCCCTTTCTCGCGTGAGAACTTGAGTGTCCTCTGCCGAGAAGATCGCAGTCAAGTCATCACCCAACAACAACCGTGTTAGCATTAACTCTGCCGCCGATATTTTCTTTCTGCTGATTTTATCCCCGCACTCTCGGTTCTGATCGGCAAGCCTGGTATCTGAATGCCTCCTGGAAAATTACAAGTCGTTGCGCTTGGCGGTCTTGGCGAGTTTGGCATGAACTGCATGGCCATGCGCTGGGCTGACAGCATCATCGTCATCGATGCCGGCCTGATGTTCCCTGAAGCCGAGCTGCTGGGCGTGGATATCGTTGTCCCTGACATCACTTACCTGATGGAGAACCGCGACAAGGTCAAGGGCATCATTCTCACCCACGGCCACGAGGACCATATCGGCGGGCTGCCCTGGATACTTTCGGAGATGAACGTTCCTGTCTATGGGACGGAATTTACCCTGGCCCTGCTGGAAAACAAGCTCGACGAGCGCGGCCTGCTGGACAACGCCAACCTCAACGAGATTCAGCCGGACGTGCGTTTCAAGCTGGGACCGTTCACCATCCATCCCATCCGGGTGACGCACAGCCTGGTGGATTGCGTGGCCTTTGCCATTCAAACCCCAATCGGCGTGGTCATCCACACCGGCGATTTCAAGGTCGATCCTACGCCCACCGACCACCATCTCTTCGACCTGCACGCGTTTTCGGAATATGGGAAGAACGGTGTCCTCGCCCTGTTTCAGGATTCCACCAACGTGGAGCGGCCCGGCTATACGCCCAGCGAGCGCGCGGTGCGGCGGAAGTTTGACGAGATATTTGCCCGCACCCAGAAGCGCCTGTTTATCTCCTGCTTCTCGTCGTCGATCCATCGCATCAAGCTGGCCATCGATCTGGCAACGCAGCACGGGCGCAAGGTCGCCATCGTGGGACGCTCGATGAGCAACTCCACGGAGATTGCCCAGGACCTGGGCTACATCGACGCCGCGCAGGGCGCGCTGATTCATCCCAACCAGATCAAGGATTTTCCCGCGGAGAAGATGTGCGTGCTCATCAGCGGCACCCAGGGCGAGCCCATGTCGGCGCTCTCCCGTGCCGCACTCGATAACCACAAGCAGGCGCGCATCGGCGCCGGCGATACCGTGGTGCTCTCATCGCGCATCATTCCCGGCAACGAAAAGCGCATTTACCGCACCATCGATCATCTATTCCGCCGCAACGCGCACGTCATTTACGACGACGGATCGACGCCGCCGGTGCACGTCAGCGGCCACGCCAGCCAGGAAGAGCTGCGCCTCATCATTAACCTGGTGCGCCCGCGCTACTTTATCCCCATTCACGGGGAATACCGCCAGCTCCGCCGTCATTGCGAGCTGGCCGCCGCCATGCATGGCGCGGTAGGCACCGTGTTCATGCTGGAAAGCGGCGAAATCCTCGAGTTCGACGAGCTCGGCGCGCGCAAGTCAGGCAAGATCAAGGTCGGCCGCGTGTGCATCGATTCCGGATCCATGGGAGACGTGGTCGAGGACGTCATCATCAGCGACCGCCGCCATCTCAGCGAAGATGGCATCGTGCTGCCCATCATCGCCATCAACAAGCTGACCGGCGAGGTGGAAGCGACGCCCGAGATCGTAATGCGGGGATTCGCCGGCGCCGCCTCGGAAAGCGGCATGGTGGAAGGCGCCCGCCAAGTGGTGGCGCGCACCCTGGAACTTTCCAGCGCGGAAGAAAAAGCCGACTACGGCGTAATCAAAGAAAAAATCCGCCAGGACCTCAAGCGTTATATCGTGAAGCAAACCTCGCGCCGGCCGCTGATTATGCCGGTGATCATCGAAATCTAACCCCGGCCTTCCGGCCTGTTTTTACCGCACCACCGGGCACCCATGGTTTCGCTGCAAGACATTCAAGACGCGCGCGCCCGCATTCGCGGCGTGGCCCTGAGAACGCCGCTGGTGGAGATGCTGCTGCCCGCCACCGCCGCCGGACACCCTGACCAACGCCGCATTTTTCTCAAGGCGGAAAACCTTCAGCCCATCGGCTCGTTCAAGCTGCGCGGCGGATACAACAAGATCGCATCCCTCACCCCGGAAGAACGAAGCCGCGGGGTGATCTCATATTCCAGCGGCAACCACGCGCAGGCCGTGGCTTATTCCGCGCGCGCCATGGGGGTGCCTTCGGTGCTGGTGATGCCGCGCAACGCTCCCGCCATCAAGATGGCCAACACCCGGGCGCTGGGAGCGGAGATCGTCCTGGTGGGGCCGGGCAGCCAGGAGCGTCAGACCCGCGCGGAAGAGCTGGCCGCTGAGCATGGCTACGCCATCATTCCACCCTACAACGACGAAAAAATCATCGCCGGCACCGGCACCATCGGCCTGGAAATTCTCGAAGACCTGCCCGCGCCCGGCGTGGTACTGGCGCCCATCGGCGGCGGTGGCCTCATCAGCGGCGTCGCCGCGGCGCTCAAACAAAGCCTGCCCTCGGTAAAAGTAATTGGCGTGGAATCGGAGCTGGTCGGCAAGGCCCAAGCCAGCCTGCGTGCGGGAAAGATTATTTCCATTCCTTCCGAACAGTCTTCGCGCACCATTGCCGACGGCCTGCGCACGCAATCCGTCGGGCCTATCAACTTTGCCCACATCCAGGCTTATGTCGATGACATTGTGACCGTCAGCGAAGATGAGATCCGCGAAGCCATGCGGCGCATGGTTTTTTCCAGTCACCTGGTGCCCGAACCCAGCGGCGCGGTCACGCTGGCCGCATTTCTCTTTCACGCCGCCGAGCTGCCGGAATCCGGCTCGACCGTGGCCGTGGTGAGCGGCGGCAGCGTCGAGCCGGAGATGCTGCGGCAAATCCTGGCGGCTCCGGCTACAATTTGAGCATGTCCTTTCGCGGCCTGCCCTCTTCTGGATTCAAGCTCCCGGTTTTGGTCGTCCTCGCGGTTGCCATGCTTTCCGCCGCCGCATTCGCCGCCGGGGAACGCGCCATCATGATACGCGAGGCCCAGATCTTCCTCACTCCCGAACTGTCTTCGCAAAAACTGGATCGCGTGGGCCGCGGCCGCGAAGTCGTGATCCTGCAAAGGACCCCGGGATGGGTGCAGGTCTTCGCCAACATCGATAAGGAGCGCGATATCACCGGCTGGCTCACCGACAAAGGCGTCGTGCGCACATCGACTCCCAATGGCGACCGCATTCTGTTTGGCGAAGCCGCCGATTCCGAGGACGAAGCCAGCCGCTCCCACGGGCGCAAAGGCGCCGCCCAGGATGCAGCCCGGCTCTACGGGCACATGGCCGAATATTTTCCCAAGTCCCCGCTGGCCGGTGAGGCGCTCTACCGCTCCGCCGACATCATCTGGCAAATCGAAAAAGACGACTTGATGACGCGGCCCTCATCGCACGAAATGGACCCCAACGACCGTCCGCAGCTCGACGAACAAAATATGCGCGAGGTCAGAAAGAAATTTCCCGGCACCAAGTGGGCCGCCCTCGCGTCTTATAGCCTGATCGACAACAAGCTATGCGGCGAATGGCGCGGGTTGCCCAAGTGCCCGCTGCGCGAATCTGAGATTTACGAAAAATATGCGGCGGAATATCCCCAGTCTCCGCGGACCGCCGAGGCCCTCTACCGCGCGGCATGGCGGCACGCGGCCCTGGTCGATATGTACAAGTCCGCCGGAGAAATGAACAAGAGCGCCCCCGCCAAGACCCGCGCCATCGAGCTGGCGCAGCGCGCCATCACCCAGTTCCCCGAATCCGACTGGGCGCAACGCTCGGCGCGTCTGATATATATGTTGCAGCAGGAAATCCCAACCTTCGGTTCTCAGACGGATTAAAAACTTGCCTATCTATCAAGCGGTTGTGCTCGCCATCGTTCAAGGCGTCACTGAATTTCTGCCCGTCTCTTCCACCGCTCACTTGGCCATCGTGCCGTTGCTGCTGGGCTGGAAAGATCCCGGCCTCGAATTCGATATTGCGCTGCACCTGGGTACGCTGGTGGCCGTGCTGGCATATTTCGCCGGGACTTGGATCGCGATTTTGCGCGCTCCCTTCAGCTCCGGGCCCCTGGTTCTTCCCCGGGACTTGAGCGGCGACGAGGAAGATGCCGGGGCCTCCGCGGGCGTCAACTCACGTTTACTCCTATGGTTCCTGGTGGTCGCAACCATCCCGGCGGGGATCGCCGGTCTTGTTTTCCGCAAGCAGGCTGAAACCACCCTGCGGACGCCGTGGGTTATGGCGTCGTGCCTCATCATCGTGGGCCTGATCATGGGGTTGGCGGAGCGGATGGGCAAGCGTCGCAAGACCCTCGGTGAGGTCACGCTCACCGACAGCATCGTCATCGGGCTGGCGCAGGCATTCGCTATTATCCCCGGCGTGTCTCGCTCCGGATCAACCCTCGCCGCGGGACTTTTTCGCAACTTGAAGCGCGAGGCGGCCGCCCGGTTCAGCTTCCTGCTTTCCACTCCGGTGATCGCGGGAGCGGCGGTGCTGGAAGGCCATAAGCTGTTAAAAAATGGCATTCCCGCCGACATGCGCATGCCGTTTATCGTGGGCATCATCGTCTCCGCCATCGTGGGTTTCGCCGCAATCTATGCGCTGATGCGGTATTTGCGTACCCATACGCTCACGATTTTCGTTGTATATCGCGTGATATTTGGCATAATGATTCTTGCTCTGGCGTATTTCGGGCACTATCAATAGCGGCAGTCCCTGTCGTTTTTGTTGTGCGAAAAACGCCCCTATGACAATTTTCGCTCGCGTCTTTACTCCCACAGGCAACCGCCGGCTCAACGAGCTCGTGGGTTTTGTGCTGCTGGTCTGCGCGGTCCTCCTTACTCTCTCCCTGGCAACGTATTCGCCCTACGACGGGTCGCTGAATACTGCCGCCTCGCCGGTGATCGGCGAGCCGTTCGCTAAAAACTGGGTGGGCGCCGTGGGAGCCACCGCCGGCGATGCCCTGCTGCAGTTATTTGGCGTGGCCGTCATTCTTTTGCCGGTGATGATCTTCCTGCTGGGGCTCTGCTGGTGGCAGTCGCGCCCGGTAAAAGATCCGGTGGCCAAAGTTTTTGGCTCCGGCATGCTGCTGATTTTTATTCCCGCGTTCCTGGCGTTGGCGCCGTTTCACCTGAAGTGGAACCATTCCCTTCCCATCGAAGGGGTCGCTGGACGCATCGCCGGAGACTTTTTGATTCACTGGTTCAATTTGCCGGGAGCGTGGATCGTCTGCGGCAGCGTGATCGCGGTTTCGCTCTACCTTTCCACCGCATTTTCCTTTGCCGGGTTAAAAGGACTGCTGAAGGTGCGTTTCGCCTTCCTCATCGCCGCCTGGAACCGCCTGCAGGATTGGCGCACCGCCCGCGCGCAAAAACGCGCGGCGGCCAAGCTGGCCAGGCAGAAGACCGTGGTGAAACGCCCGGTGGTGACCGCGCAACTGATTCCCGCCCGGGCCGCCGCAAATCAGGATGCGGCTGTACCTACCGGCATCGAACGTATGCAACTGGAAAAGCGGCGCGGCTCTTCCGCTTCGCCGGCGCCGGTCGAACCCGCATTCGCTGGAGCAGCAGCCGAGCCCGAGGTGGGCGAGCGCGCTGACATCGAAAGCCATCCGCGCACGGTCATGCCCAAGATTGCCGGAGGCTTCAAGCTGCCTTCCACGTCCCTGCTGCACCGGCCCGATGAGCGCCAGGTGATTGATGAAGACGAGCTGAAGAACATGGCGCAGCAGCTCATGGAAAAGTGCGCCGAATTCGATGTCCACGGGCAGGTCACTCACATTAATCCCGGTCCGGTGGTCACGACCTATGAATTCAAGCCCGAAGCGGGAGTCAAATACAACCGCATCACCGCGCTCACCGAAGACCTGTGCCTGGGGTTGAAGGCGGAGAGCATCCTTATCGAACGCATGGCGGGCAAGGCGACCGTGGGCATCCAGGTGCCGAACCGCGAGCGCGA